>JBFHWR010000018.1:0-20391 GCA_041599395.1 Gemmatimonadales bacterium
GCGACAAAGTCCAGGGCGGAGGGGGTGAGGACTTGCGCAAACGCCCCGTCCGCCCGGCCGAGAACGCGTACCCGGGATGCCGTCGCGCCCTTGTGTGGGAGACGCGGTGCACGCCGGCTGATCGTTACTGGATTGAGAACCATCCTGTCCTGTCCGTGCTATCGTCTGTGGTGGGTCCTGTCCCGTCTTCAAGACGTGGAACGACTCATGTCGCAACTCGCATGCCCGTTGGCGTGGACTGCAAACCCAAGGAGGGCAAACGAGTTAGCTTTCGGCTCGGAAGAGCCCACGGTCTGGGGCGTCGTTCCGCCGCAACAGGTGGGGCCGCCGTGCCGGACCGGGCTCGGCGGTCTCTCCGGACCGGGTCGCTGTGCAATTTCGGACCGGTCAGGCGTCCTCTCGATTGGACGACAAATTGCGAACTGGAGTGTTGAGCATGCGGACGGCTAGGTGTCAGTCGTATCAGGCAAGGGTCGTGGTTGGTGGTCTGTTGCAGCTTGTTGTGCTTTCGGGCGCACTTTTGGCACAGGGACCAGAGGCGCAACAATTTGCCTCCACGATGGAGCAGCGTCAGGCGGTGACGATCACCGTCTACAATCAGAACTTCGGGTTGGTCCGCGAGGTGCGAAACGTGATGCTCGGATCCGGACAGGTCGATCTCGAGTTTCGCGATGTGGCGGCACAGATCGAGCCGGAAACGGTGTACATCAAGGCGCTGGACCAGCCCGACGGATTCCAGATCCTGGAGCAGAACTACCAATACGATCTATTGAGTCCCCAGAAATTGCTCGAAAAGTACGTGGGCAAGACGGTAACGGTCTATCGTACGAATCCGACCACCGGACGCGACGAGCAGGTCACGGCGGAGGTGCTGGCCGTGAACGAGGGCCCGATTCTCAGGATCGGAAACGAGATCACCTACAACTTTCCCGGGAGGTTTGCCTTTCCCGAAATTCCGGAGAACCTGATCGCCAAGCCCACCCTGTTGTGGCGGCTGATCAGCCGGCGTGACCGGCATCAACTCGAGGTGTCGTACCTCACGCGGAACCTGAACTGGAAATCGGACTACGTGCTGGTCGTCAACGACGACGACACGCGCGGTGATCTCACCGGTTGGGTGACCCTGACCAACCAAAGTGGCGCCTCGTACGAAAACGCTCGCCTCAAACTCGTGGCGGGAGACGTGCAACGTGTGTCAGACCCCGATCCGCGGATGGTGCGCCGGATGGAAGCACTTGCCCAGCGCGAAGCGGAATTCCAAGAGGAGGGGCTGTTCGAATACCACCTCTACACACTCGAACGTCCCACGACGTTGCTGCAGAACGAGCAGAAACAGGTAACACTGCTCGAAGCCGGCGGGATTGGCGTGGAGAAGCACCTCGTCCTTCGTGGAATCACCCAACTCTTTCGCGCCCCGAATGCTGGGGTTGTCCCGCGGCAGAAGGTCAGCGTCTACCTCGACTTCCAGAACACCGAAGCCAACGGGCTCGGTGTTCCATTACCGATGGGTGTGGTGCGCGTCTACAAGGCTGACCGCTCCGGGGCCCAACAGTTTGTCGGGGAGGATCGGATCGACCACACGCCCCGGGATGAACGGCTCCGTATCAAGGTTGGCGAAGCGTTCGACGTAGTGGGCGAGCGACGGCAAACCGCGTACGACATCATCAGCCGCTGCGTGAGCGAGAGCGCCTGGGACATCAGCGTTCGGAACCACAAAGACGAGACCGCCGAGGTGGAGATCGTCGAGCCGGCCGGCGGTGACTGGCAGCTCATCTCGAGCAGTCATCCTGCCACCACGATCGATGCCGCGACCTTCTCCTTTACGGTGGCCGTTCCGGCGCGGGGCGACGCGCAAGTGTCCTATCGGGTGCGCGTGCGCTGGTGTTAGCACGATGCCGCAGACGGCGCAGACGGATTAGGTAAAACTAATAATTATATTAGATGCGGCGTAACCCAAAGGCGAGGTTGTGGGTCAGGCGGGGGCGGCGGCTCACTCTTCGGCTTCCAGTAGGCCTTTTTCCACTGCAATGGCTTTGGCCTGGTGCATCAACTCGAGGAGTTCGGGCAACATTTCCACCCGAATGGTGATGCCGCTCTTGGAGGGTTTGGGGTCGTCGTGCTCGCTGCGGTACCAGACGCGAACGCCGAGCAAGTCGTAGCCCTTGAACTTGGAGAGGGAGACCCGAACATCTTCGCGATTGTTCTTGGGGAAACTCCCTACGATGATTTCTTCGTCGGCCATTGCGCCTCCAGCGGTCACCCATAATGTCGCGGGATCCGCAAGGGGGCAATGGTCTCCGAGTCCCCTGGTGACGATGAGTCACCGGCGGCGCAGCGCTATCGTTCCCTCGTTCGTTCGCGCTTCGAGCAGCGGTCCCCCGCCGTTGATTGTCCCAACCACGCCCCGCTTCGTAACGCGTCCTCCCTCCACGCGAAACGCCGAACTGAGATCCAGGTCTTCGCCGTACAAATCGAGGTTCGCACGGAGTTCTCTGCTCGCGTAGATGGAGATGTCTCCGTCGCGGGTCCGCAGACGGACGAGGTTTGGTGCGGCCAGGTACACCCGAATATCCCCGTCCCCTGACGAGACGTTCAGGGCACCGGACACTTCATGGACCTCGACGTCTCCGTCGTTGGTTCTGAGATCGACCGATTGGGCTTCGAGGGCACGAGCGCGGATGTCGCCGTCCGCCGTGTGGACGGCGATCTCGGGCCCCTTGATCCGGCTGAGCCGCACGTCTCCGTCACTCGATCGCAGCTCGGCGCGGCCCTCCAGATTGCCTAGCTCAATGTCACCGTCGCGGGTCACGATCTCCGCATTGAAGACCGCCGGGATCTGGACGGCGATTCGGACGCTCACCCCATAGTTGCGGCGCCATTCGTCGTCCCGGACTCGTGGATTGGAGGCAGTCACCCGCAGGGTGTTGTCGGTGACGCGGATGTCAAACCGCATGCGCTCGAAGACCGAGCGACCCCACTCCAGGTCTCGGGCTCCCGTGTATACGCGCACCGATGCCGGTCCAGCAGGTCCCGTGAGCACTTCCACGTCGCCATCAGGCACATCGACTACGAGTGTACCGCCGGGACGAACCGGCAGCTCTCGCTCGAGCATCAAGACTTGTCGGTATTGAGTGGCCAGCCGGGTGTTCGATGGCGTGGCAGGGAGTGATCCTGCCGCGGCAATGCTGAGGGCCGCGAGCACGGCGGGTGGGGATAGCAGGCGCATTGTCAGGGCTCCAAACAAAAGGACGTTCCGACCAGTTAGATACCGTCCATGCCGCTGGCGTTCAAATGGGGACTCCAGCATCTGGGCCAGAGAGCTTTACGGCTTCGGGTTTGCGCCTCATACTTGGTGGTTGGCGACTGCGAATTCTCGCGGCCGGCGGAGCTAGGGATCTTGCCGTCAAGGAGGAAGCCATGAGTCGGACGATCGGTTGCGCCATCAGCGTCCTCATCTTTCAGACGGCCGTGCTCGCGGCCCAATCTGACCGAGTCGACGACGACGATGATCCGCAGTTGAGTCCGGAGGCGGCAGCTGCCGCCCCGTTGTTCGCGTCGCACGACTTGCTGGAATTCACGATCGAGGCCCCGTTCAAGGAGATCTTCAAGGAACGCGGCCAGGAAAGTGAGTACCATCCGGCGGTGTTGAGATATGAAGACGAGACCGGGGCGCCCGTGTCCATCGACTTCAAGGTCAAGACGCGGGGCAAGTTCCGACTCAAGAAATCCACGTGCAACTTCCCGCCCATCCGTCTGAACTTCCCGAAGAAGGCGGTGGGGAACACCATATTTGCCGAACAGGATGGCATGAAGCTGGTCACGCACTGCCAGAACAAGAGAGACGAGTACGAGCAGTACGTTTTGATGGAGTACCTGGTCTACCGCACCTACAACCTTCTGACCGATCTGAGTCTCCGGGTTCGCTTGGCGAAGATCACCTATATCGATACCGAAGAAAACGACGACCCGATTACGAAGCACGCGTTCCTCATCGAGCACGACGACATGCTGGCGGCGCGAAGCCGGTGGGAGCACTTGGAGGTACCCTACGGCATTCCGCAGGACTTCATGGATCCGGAGCAGATTTCGGTGGTCGACGTGTTCAACTACATGATCGGTAACACCGATTTCTCCGCGTTCATGCCGCCGCCGGACGACGATGAGTGTTGCCACAACGTCAAATTGTACGGGACCATGGCGGGGCCGGTGCTGCCGGTTCCGTATGACTTTGATTTTTCCGGTATCGTTGACGCCCGTTACGCCAAGCCGGCGGAGAGCCTGCGGCTTCGGAATGTCCGGCAGCGACTCTTTCGGGGTCTGTGTCAGGCTGGTCGGGAAACCGTCGACCGCGCCGTAGCGATATTCCAAGAGAAGAAAGACGACATCTACGCGCTGTATCAGGAGCAGGAGGGCCTGGACGAGAAGCGGCGCGAAAAGGCGATTGAGTACCTCGATGACTTCTACAAAGTCGTGGACGATCCCAAGAAGGTCACGCGGGAGTTCGTGGAGGACTGCAGAACGCGATAGAGAGCATCGAACAACGCGCACGCGCGTCGGGCATCCGACCGTGCTGAAGGTTGCGATCGCCCTCGTCCCGTTGGTCGCGTGGTCGAGCGGTCTGGCGGCGCAGGAGGTCCGGACGGAACCGGGGGGTCCGCTGTTCCAGTCGCACGAAGTCCTGTCCCTCACGATCGAGGGCCCGCTCAAATCCGTGTTCAAAGAGCGCGGGCAGGAAAGCTCGTATCATCCCGGCCTCTTGATCTTGGTCGATGCCGCGGGAGACACGGCGCGATTGGAGATCGAGATCAAGACGCGCGGCAAGAACCGGCTCCAGCGCTCGGTGTGCAGTTTCCCGCCGCTGCGCGTTCGGTTTCCATCGCAGTCGTCTGCACGAACGCCATTTGCGGGACAAAAAACCCTGAAGCTGGTGACACACTGTCGGGATCGGGACGAGTACGAGCAGTATGTCATCAAGGAGTACCTGGCGTACCGCACGTTCAATGTGTTGACCGAGCTGAGCTTTCGCGTTCGGCTGGCGCACATCACCTACGTGGATACCGATGATGGCCGCCGCAGCGAGACGAGGTACGCGTTCTTCATCGAGCACGAGGAGCGCATGGCCGAACGCAACGGTTGGAAGGCGCTCCAGATCCCGGCGGTGGCACCGCACGAAGTCGACCGGCGGCAAACAGCGCTCGTCGACGTCTTCCAATACCTGATCGGGCACACCGATTACTCGGCCTTCATGGCTGAGTCAGACGAAGACGAGTGTTGCCACAATGTGAAGCTCATTGGAACGCCGGTGGGTCCGGTCTTCCCGGTGCCGTACGACTTTGACGGCACGGGGCTGGTCGATGCGCGCTACGCCGTGCCCGATGAGCGGTTTGGGAGTCGCTCGGTGCGGGAGCGCTTCTTCCGGGGCTTCTGCATGTTCCGGGACGACGTGGTTGCGGTGCTCCCGCTCTTTCGGGAACGGCGCGAGGCGATTTATGCGCTCGTTGAGCGGGAAGCGACCCTGGCCGAGAAAGTCCGCGAGCGGGCGATCGACTATTACGACGAGTTCTACGACGTCCTGTCGAACGAAAAGCGAGTCGAGCGCGAACTGGTAAAGGAGTGTCGGCCGTTGCCGTGAGGCTCGGGCGTCACGCCTCGACCGCGTAGTCGTCCCCGTAGAACTTGCTGGTGGTTCGGGTGTGGAACGTGATTGCCTTGATTGGCTCGTACTTCGGTTCGGGGATCCCCGGGAGCACCTCCAGCACTTCCTCCTCCCAGACATACACCGCCATGGGTATCGAAACGCGTGGCGTCGTGACGGCCGACCTGTCGTGCGGCTTGCTCACGCGATGCGTGGTCGAGGGGATCAGGTCGTTGGTGATCCGCTGCATGTAGTCCCCCGTATTGATTATCAAGGAGCCCGCCGGGGCATGCAGGCGAATCCATTTGTCGTTGGCGCGATTCAATACTTGCAAACCCTCGATCTCGGGCGCCGGAAGGATCGTAAACAGATCCGTGTCTTCGTGCCCGAGCAGCCGGCCGGCGCCGGATGCATCATCGTCCGCCGAGATCGGTGGATAGTAGTTGAGCCGGAGACCGAAGTTCGTGCCGGTCAGTTTTTGGTCGTACAGATGGGGGTCGCACCCGACGTATCGGAACACATTCTGTGTGATCGGGAGAATGAGTTTCTCATGTTCGAGGCAGATGGTCCGGAAGAACGGTTCCAACTCGGGAACCGGCCAAAAGTCCCGTGCGCGGAATGGTTCAGTCCGCCCGTCATCGATGTCGAAGGCGCGACGGCAGAACACCCACCCTTCGACCAGGTCCGGGTGAATGTCGCTCGTCTCCTTCATGGGAAAGTATCCTTGGCTCACGGACCCGAACCGCTCGGCGCGATACGCGAGTTTCTCGGCGAGGGTCGGCGTGGTGAAGTGCTCGATGACGCGCTCGGTGGCTTCCGCGTAGAGACCGGGATCGACGCCGTGCCCTTCCAGGATCGCAAAGCCGATGTCTTGCAGTGCCGACCCAAACTCTTGCGCAAACCGTGAAGTCCCCTGGGGGTCGCCACGCAACACCGGCTCGATGTCACACGTCTTGATCTGGAAGTCGTTGTCAAACTGCTCGTCGTCCCCGCTCTCGGCCAAATGGTAGACTTGGGGCTTCGACACCTGATCGTACTTGCGGAAATCTTGATTGACGGCGCCCACACCGTCGTTCTGAAGGTCACCCATTGCAGCGCCGCCAGACCGGAAGGGCACGCACATGGTACGCCCGGACGAAGTTTTCTGCAGGACGGGTCATCGGGTGCCGCCCGTTCCGGTGGCTGGCAGAACGGGCTTCTGGTCGGGCGGCACCGGCGATACGTACGGATTACCTGCTGTGGCTTCCTCGAAGGCGTGGCGCGCGCGGCGCACGAGGCCCGGGTCAGTGAGCAGCTCCATTCCCGTCAGGGCGATCACTTGGGCGGCGACTCGTGCGGCTTTGATCCCGGCCGTTGTGCCGTGGGAAGCGCTGGTGGCCCAGGAATGCCATGGCACGCCGGCGGGCGCCGAGGCGATCAAGAATCCGACGGTGGGGGTGATTCGGCTGACCTCGGCGACGTCGGTCGAGCCCCCGCGCACTGGGAGAGGCTCGGACGCGAGCGGCTCGATCGCGGTGGTGTAACCGACCGGATCGATTTCCAAGAACGCTTGCATCTCCCGCGCGAAGCCCTGTTCGCCGTCGGTAAACTGCGGAGCGCCAACCAACTCGAGATTTCGCTGTACGGCTTCTTGAAGTGGTCGGTTGAACAAGACGGCATGAACGCCGGTGAGCAACCTGACCGTATGGTCTGTTCGAGTCGCGATAGCGGCGCCACGAGCGATGTCCAGCACGTGCTCGTAGTAGCGCTCGACGAACTCTCTATTCTCATCCCGGACGTAATACCAGACCTTTGCGAATTCGGGTACGACGTTGGGCGCCTCGCCGGCCGACGGGATGACGTAATGGATACGGGTGCTTGGGCGAATGTGCTCTCGCAAGAGGTTGACGCCATCGTTCATCAGCTCGACGGCATCGAGAGCGCTCCGTCCGTTCCAGGGATCGTATGCCGCATGGGCCGCCTGCCCCCGGAATTCGACTTCGAAGCTGTTCATCGCTTGCGTGTGGCGGTTGCTGGTTTGCGTCCGGAGATCGGGATGCCATTCCAGCGCGGCGTCCACGTCGCCGAAGAGTCCGGCTTTCGCCATGTAGACTTTGCCCACCACCGTCTCTTCGGCAGGCGTCCCATAAACACGAAGGGTGCCGCGTACGCCGTGCTCGTCCATCGCTCGCTTGATGGCGATCGCTCCCCCCACTGAGCCGGCGCCGAACAGATTGTGTCCGCAACCCTGTCCGTGAGGCCAGCCGTCTTCGCGTGGGGCTCGCCCCGGCACTGGCGCATTGCCGATTCCCGGAAGCGCATCGTACTCGGCGAGAATTCCAATAATCGGTCGGCCGGCACCATACTCCGCGACGAACGCGGTCGGCATGTCGGCAACTCCCCGGCGGACGGCGAATCCCTCTTGCTCGAGCATTGCGGTCAGGTAGCCTGCGGAGCGTTGCTCCCGCAGCGCGATCTCGGAGAACGTCCACAGCGTTTGAGAGATCTCCCCAACCACGTTCTCGATCGCGCGCGCGTGTTCCATCGCCTCGCGCATCTCGCGGGAAACCTCTTGCCCGACCACCGGTGATGTGGCAAGTGTGATTGCAGTGACCAACGTGCTCATACCCGTGACAAAGCTGCCCAGCCTCATGATCGCCTCTCAGCGGATGCGGAATGCCTATGCTACGGTGGCGGGAGCAAAAACGCCATGGTAGCGGCCGGGCTTGGTGGGTGGGAGGGCGCTGCCGGGAGCGCGCGTGAGGAGCGCGCTCCCTTTGGCAACGCCGGTGGCGTTATCGCCTATTCGCTAGGGAACAGCCACTTGACCGGATCGATGAGGTTTTCGAATGCGTCGAACGTATCTCCAAACACGTCGGTGATCTGTTCGAGAGCGTCGATCTCTTGTTGGGACAAGGGCTGTCCGTCCGGATTGACCGCTGTGATGCCGGTCGGGGTCAGCGTGATCGTCGCGAACGGGCTGCCGTTGGCGGTCACCTCGAGCTGACCCTCTTCCGTCTCCGTATTCACCGTGCCCTGAATTCGTGCGGACTGGTCGCCGTGCGAAACGCTTCCATCGACCGTCAGGAGTCCCGTGCTCTGATCCACGCTGGCGTCGACGTCGATGTGCACATCGCTGTTTGCCAAATCGATCACGTAGTCGACATCGATGCGAACGCCCGCGAACGTGACGACGATCGCGTTGGTGAGACTGAAGTCGACACGATCGACACCGTCGGTGGCGAATCCCTCGATGGTGAACACGGGTGCGTTGAACGTGCCGGAGACGGTCACGGCGTAGTTCAGATACTCCATCCCGCCCGACACAACGAGCAGGCGCACCGATGACGTGTTCTCCGTGCTCTCGTCGAGGAAGTCCACGTGGCCGGTCTCCACCAGCGGCTCGACGATCTCGTCACTCACCGGGTCTACCGCATACAGAACGAACCGCATCCCGTTCGCGGGAGCGTCCGTGCGCTCTGCGTCCTGCTGATAGCCTTGGCCCGATACGTAGACGTACGTGGTTCCCTGATAGTCGGGCGGGATCAGCTCCGCACGCGAGCCGGCGGCGAGCCCAAGCGACATCGCGCGTGTCGCATCGGCGGCCCGGACGGCGAATGACGAGGAGCCATCGTGTGCGGCCTCGATGAGTGCGCGGGCCGGGGCTGCGGCGCCCGAGGCGCCCGGCGGGACGAACTCTTCACCCAGTGCCGAAAAACTTGCCATCGTTGGCGTGCTGAAGACCGACGAGACGGGCTGGATCTGGCTGGATGTCTGCGCCGGGTTGAACTCCCTGCCGCCAACCGGATTGGTCGAACTGTCGGTGCACGCCCCGGCAACGAGGGCCAGTGCCAGCGCACCGCTCAGGGTAGACGTGGAACCCATTGTCACGATGTAACCTCCATGAAGTTGTTGTACGGGTTGAGCTTCGGGTCAGTCGGTAGGCTGCATTGCTTGCCGAAGGTGCTCCACCAGCGCCAAGGGAAAAATGGGCTTGCGAACAAACCCGATGACGCCCTGATGTACTCGGCGATCTACGTCCTGCTGCGTGACATCTTCGCTCATCAGAATGAAGCGGAGCTCCGGATCCTTGGCGCGTAGTTGTGGGACGCAGTCCATCGAATCGTTCGCCAGGTCCGCGACGCCCAGGAGTACCGCGCCGATCTCTCCGGGGTGCGCGTCGAGCAGGTCGAGGGCTGCCGCTTCGCTCCGGGCGCTGTGCACGCGGATGCCCGCAAGCTCGAGCACCGCGACCACTTCGCGCAGCGCGCTGCCATCGTGATCCAATACGAGCGCCGCGTCGCGCGGCCCCGGAGCCGGCATGTCGGGCGGCTCGGTCACCTCGCTGTCCTGAGCCGACACGCGCGGTAGCAGCGGGTGGACAATGCATTGATATCCCAGAACGTTGCCGTCTCCGGAGCGGCGCAACGTGGCCGTCAGGTGGCCGGGGATGACCGAGCCGTCCTTGGCGACGAAGTGCACCGGCAGGTCGCGGACGGACTCGTTCCGGTCCACCACCCGCTGAAATGAACGAATGTCATCGGGTCTCGAGTACAGCCGGCTGGCGGGGAGTCCGACGAGCTCCGATCGGTCGTATCCAAAGAGTTCCAGTGCCGCGTCATTGACGTCAGCGACCGTGCCGTCTCGTGCCGAGACGTAGATGGCGTCTCGTGATAAATCAAACAGGTTGCGATAGACGACCTCGATTTCCCGGACGGCGTCCTCGAGCATCCGACGCGCCTTCACATCGCGTGCAATGACCAGCAACAGGTCACGGCCGCCGTACGTGCGTCGGGCAATCGCGACTTCCACGGGAAACGACGTGCCGTTTCGGCGTCGATGCGCGCCGTGCAGAACCTTGGGGCGGTGAGCGCGTCTGGTATCGGTGACGTGCTCTTTCACGGTCTCAGGATTCTGCAGCGGAAACTCTAGATCGAGGTCCGTCACCCGTTTGCTGCACAGGGTCTCGCGGTCCATGGCCAACCAATGACACGCCGTCTCGTTGGCGTCGACAATCCGACCGGTTGCGGGATCCGTGAGAAAGATCGCTTCGCCCGCGCGGTCGAGAATGCCTCGAAAGCGTTCGAGGTTGGCAGGCAGGACTTGGCGGGGTGCGTCGCGCCGTTCCATGAGCGCGCGGAACTCGGCGGCCAAGTGGTCGCGTTCTTTGCGCAAGGTTTCTTCGGTTCGCAGCCAGCGACTGATGTCGCGTGCGACGAATGTCGCCGAGACGATGTTGTCTTCATCGGTGTTGGGCGAGAGCCGGCATTCAAACCATGCCTCGGCGGGATACGGTGGTCGTGCCCGGCACTCGTATCCGTCCGTCATCCCTCGAGCGAACACGCGCTTCAGCGCGATGCGCACCGCTTCGTGATGTTCCGGCGCGGTGAACTCAAACAGGGAGACGGGTGCGACGCTGTCCGACGCGTTTTGTGGGACCTGGTCGCGCCGAACCACGCGGCCGTCGGGTCCCACGAGGAGAATGAGATCGGGGACATACTCCGTGGCAGGCGTCGGGGCTTCGAGGTCGGCCGGCGGCCTCTGCGATCCGGTCGGCCGCGCGGGCGGATACCGGCTGGTTTCCCAGCTCGCGATGTGACGCCTTCCCAACCGTTGATCTTCCGCCATCAGCGATTTTCCGCCATCAGCGATCGTTCCGCCATCAGCGATCGTTCCGCCATCAGCGATCGTTCGGCCATCAGCGATCGTTCGGCCATCAGCGATCGTCTGCCAAGCGGTTCCGCCGCCCGCCACGGTGTGGGAAGCCGCGCCCATCGTGCGCGTGTAACCAGCTGACGCCGTGCGTTTCGGGCGTCCCACCCCGTTTGTGTCGCATGTATTCCTTGTCCGCCGAGGGCGCAAGTCCCATGCCTCGGCTGAGCCGCGCTATGATGTTACTACATCGACATTTGGAAGTAGTGAGCGCAGTCACAATCGGGCAGAAGCCGACCGCAAGTTGCAATCCGCCAATGCACGAGACGGCGGCGGGTCAGTGGGCCCAGGTTCTGAAAAAAGTCACTGCGTGGGGGAATGAGACGCCCGAGCGGGGATCGACGGAATACGCCGTTGAATCAACTGGCCTGGTTGCGGGTATAGACAATCGGCCCGTGAACTGCTAGCATAAAATAGCGGAACCTCCTGTCTGACAATTACTTAGTGATGCGTCCATGCAACAGAAAACGAAGGCCAGGCCGGTGAAATCTCGCTCCCAGGCTACTTCCCCCACAGAGCCGGCCGTTCAAGAAGACCTCAACCCGTTTCACATCGCCCAACAGCAGTTCACCAGCGCCGTTCGCTACTTGCCTGAATTGAGCGGCGGGCTCGTGGAGTTTCTCAAGCGGCCGG
The DNA here is from genome assembly GCA_041599395.1 of Gemmatimonadales bacterium. Classification (GTDB taxonomy): domain Bacteria; phylum Gemmatimonadota; class Gemmatimonadetes; order Gemmatimonadales; family GWC2-71-9; genus JBFHWR01. Next base: position 11,960 of record JBFHWR010000018.1, read on the forward strand.
ACCGACTTGTCACGGTTGAGTTTCCCATCGAGACCCAGAGCGGCGAGGTCAGAACGTTTGTTGGGTATCGGGCCCTTCACAATCGGGTTCGCGGTCCGGGGAAAGGCGGCATACGCTATCACCCCGATGTAACAGCGGATGAAGTCCGGGCGTTGGCATCGTGGATGACCTGGAAATGCGCAGTGCTCGACGTGCCGTTCGGCGGTGCCAAGGGCGGGGTGGTGTGCAATCCCAAGGAGCTGACTCGCTCGGATCTTCGCAAGATCACGCGGCGCTTCATTGCGGACCTCGGCGACGAGATCGGGCCCAACACGGACATCCCGGCGCCCGATGTGAACACCAACGCCGAGACGATGGCGTGGATCTACGACACGTACCACATGATGCACCCTGGTCGGACCAATTTGGGTGTTGTGACAGGGAAACCGCTGGGAATCGGTGGGTCGTTGGGTCGGCGGGAGGCCACGGCCCGCGGTTGTCTTTTCGCGACGCAGCGGGCGCTGGCAAAAGGGGTCGTCCCCGGATTGAGCACGGTGAAGGGGGCGACGGTGGTTATTCAAGGGTTCGGCAATGCCGGATCCGTTGCCGCCGCGCTGTTTGCCGAGGCGGGTGCGAAGGTCGTGGGCGTGAGTGATTCCAGGGGAGGGATCTTCCAGCCGAAGGGGCTCGACCTCCCGGCCGTCCGCGAGCACAAAAAGACGACGGGGTCGGTGGTCGGCGTCACGGGGACCCGCACCGTCAGCAATGCGGAGTTATTGGAGCTGCCGTGCGACATCTTGATCCCAGCCGCGCTCGAAAACGAAATCCGGGGGGACAATGCTGGGCGCATCCGGGCGCGGTTTGTGGCGGAGGCAGCCAACGGGCCGACGACACCCATGGCGGAGCGGATTCTCTTCGACAAGGGAATCAAGGTGCTTCCGGACATTCTCGCCAACGCGGGTGGCGTGACGGTCAGCTACTTCGAATGGGTTCAGAACAACGAGAACGAGCAGTGGGACATCGACGAAGTGAACCGGAAGCTCCTGGTGAAGATGCAGCGTGCGACCGATGCGGTGATTGAGCAGCAACGAGAGATCAACGAGGCGCTCGGCATGCTCGAAGCGAAGCGCAAAGAACAAAACCTGGGTGGCGATCGACTCGAACCGGTCAATCTCCGTACAGCCGCCTTCGTGCTCGCCATCCGGCGCGTGGCCGAAATCACCATGGCGCGGGGTATTTGGCCCTAACGGAAACAGTTCGCCCTACGCGCGAGTGTCCAACATGACGACCGCAGCGATCTACCTGCTGATCGTGATCGTCGCGCTCTATGTGTTTGCGAAGGTGGCCACGCTGATGATCAGGCTCGTGATTGCTGCCGTGCTCGCGGCGGCATTCTATCTCTTCGTGTATCCGGAACTCGCCACCCTGTTCTAGGGAATGGTGCTGTCTGGGGCGGATCAGCTGTGCCGTTCGCCCCCGCTGGTCTCTTTCGCAATGGCTTCGGCCAGCAGCTTTCCTGCTTCCTGCTTCCAAAGCTCGTGCTCGGCGGGGTCGAGCTGAGTACTGCGCCAGTCGGGCGAGCCATCGGCATCGATGCGGACCCCAAGGATGCCCCCTTCCTCGAGACTCTTGGGGAGCTGATCGAGCGGGACGATCACCCGATCCGAGCCGCAAACCAGCACGGCGACCCGGCGTTCGATCCGTTCCACGGTGTAGAAACGTTCGGCTTGCACGGTAGACCGATATAAAAAACTCGTTCGCGGCGCAAGTCTCGATTGTGGCGGCCGGGTGGGGGGTCTATCGAATCAGCTCCCGTAGGGGCACGACGCCGCCGTTTTCGAGCTGGAGGGTGCGGTCGCCGAGGGGCGTGTCGAGCGTGATCTGCGATGCCAGCAGGTAGTTGACGGTGCCGCGGCCGAGCAGCGCGCGCGCGCCCGCCCCCACGCCCTCCCAGGTAAACCTGACGGGGACGTCGACGAGCGTGCGTGACTCCGCCGGCAGAACGATGTGGCGATCGAGCACCGCCTCGCCGAAATGGGTTTCCTCCAGATCGAGTCGGGCCGCGACTCTGGTCGTTCTGATCTCGTATCCGTTGGGGTTGGTGACCTCGAGCTGAATGTTGAGCGAGCCCCCTGTGAATCCGATTCCCGTCACTTGTACGGTTGCGAGCTGCACCTCGGGCTCTTGAAAGCGGGTTCGCTGCCCGAGCGCGCACGAGGCGGTGTGTACGATGAGGGGCGTCAGGATTGCGGCAAGCCCCGGGGTCGAACGCGACCAGTGACCGTGCATGCGTCCACCAATATGGCATTCCGCGTGCGAGTGCAAGCGCGAGGTGCTCCGACCACGCCGCCAGAGCCCGGACACGTGTTCGGTCCTTACTTGCTGGTTCACGGGTTCTTCAGGTCGCATGAGCTTTCGTACATTGGTGGACGGAATGAACGCGGCGACACGGGTGGATACCGGAAGCTGGCGGCTCGAAACGTTGGAGGATAGGACGGAATTGGTTACAATGTAAGAGTACGCGAAAGCGGGTAAGGAAGCGACGAGACACTTTTGAAGGCAATCCGGTGGGCGGTGATGACATGATCCGACGAATCCTCGTTCCTCTCGATGGGTCTCATCTTGCCGAGTGCTCCCTTCCTCACGCCATCGCCTTCGCCAAGTCGTTCCATGCGGAAATTCTGCTCTTTCGCGTCATCGAAACGGTTTCGGACGAACCCGTTGACAGTGTCGACTGGCGTCTGAACCAGGCCGAGTCGGCGGCCTATCTCGAGTCGCTCGCCAAACGCTTAGAGGGGATTCCAATTCGCACCGCGCTCGCGGAAGGGCGGGCGGCCGAACAGATCGCACGGGTCGCGAATGATGAGCGGATTGACCTCATCATCTTGGCCAGCCACGCTCGGGGCGGGCTCGACGCGTTTCCGATGGGTGGAACGGGGCAAAAGATCATTGCGGGGGCGGGGGTGTCGGTGCTGGTTGTGCGGCCCACCGGGCCGGCTGACCGGCCGTTTGAAGCGCACGGGTATCGCCGTGTGATGAGTGCGCTCGACTGTTCGGTGCGGGGCGACTGGGCCCTCCGCCTGGCCGCCCGCCTGGCTCGTGCGCAGCGTGCAGAACTCTGGATGGTGCACGTCGTGCCGGTTCCGGAGATGGCGCGGCGCGCGCCATGCACGCCCGATGAGGCGGCCCTGGCTCAGCGCGTCATCGCCAGCGACCGGAAGGCGTCGGAGGCGCATCTGCGGAGCGCGGCCGCGCGCTTGTCATCTCCGGGATTCAAGGTTAAGACCCATGTGTCGCTTTCCCCTCACGTGGCTGAATCCCTGGAGGAGCTGGTGAGACGCGAGGATATCGACCTGGTCGTGCTGTGCGCCCACGGCCTGTCTGGCGGAACCAGTCAACCGTACGGCAGTGTGGCGTCCTCGATGCTGTCATCCTGCAAAGCCCCGGTGCTTGTCCTGCAAGACCTTCCGCGGCGAGTCGTCGTGCCGCCGCGCGTGTCTGGGGTGGGCGGTAGCCTGGGACAACTAACGACCCGATCGTAACTCGATGGACAAGTCGCAGGGCGAACGCGCCCCACTAGAGGAGCGGGCCGTCGCCCTCGCGCAGGCATGCCGCGAGATCCGCCGAGGTGACGGCCGCGGTCTGCTTCGCTCCTTCGCACATCTCGAACAGACGTTTGGCGACATCGAATCCCGCCTCGCCGATGCGAAGGCTCAGGGTGTCGATCTCGGCCGCGCGGCGGAGTGGTTGCTCGACAACGCCTACCTGGTGGCCGAAGCGTTGCATCAGGTGACCGAAGGCATCCCCCCTCGATTCTACCGTCAGCTGCCGAAGATCGTCGGCACCACAGGTCCCGAAGCCTCGCGGGTCTACGCCCTCGCGCGGGACCAAGTCAGCAAGGCGGATGTGCTCGACATCGGACGCGTGGCCCAGTTCATCGAGACCTTTCAGACCGTCACGCCGCTCACCATGGGTGAGTTATGGGCGTTTCCCATGATGCTTCGTTTCGTCTTGCTGCAAGACCTGAGTGACGTTGCGTCCAGGGTCGCGTTTACCCGGAAGACCATGACCCAACCCGCGTTGGCGCAGGCAGGCCGCGAGATCGGCGTGTACGTCACCGGTCTTCGGATGATTGCCGCGTTTGACTGGAAGGCGTTCTTCGAAGCTGCGAGTCTCACGGAACGCGCTCTTCGCAACGATCCGGCGCGACTGTATAAACGCATGGACTTCCAGACCCGCGACCAATACCGCAAAGGTGTCGAAGCATTGGCCCGCCACGCCAAAGTCAACGAAGAACAGGTGGCGCGGGCGGCGGTCGCCGTGAGCAAGAGCGTTCAAGAAGACATTCGGGAGTCGCACGTCGGACATTATCTCGTCGGAGACGGCAGGGACCGGCTGTTCCGCGAACTCGCTTGCTCTGCGCCGTTCTCGCTGCGCATCTCCCGAATGATCCGGAAGCATGCGACGGCCCTGTATTTGACCGGGGTCACGGTGATCGCGATCGTGCTGCTCCTGACGCCGCTGGCATACGCGTCGTCCCACGGCGCGTCCCCGTTTCAGCTCGTGGTGCTCGCACTTGTCGCGATGATTCCGGCGCTGTCGCTTGCCGTGAGCGGCGTGCATTGGCTGATCACGCACGTCACCAAGCCTCGCGTCCTCTTCAAAATGGATTTTGCCGACGGGATCCCGTCGGAATACCGGTCGATTGTCGTCGTCCCGGCCCTGCTCACGAGTCCCGCAGAAGTGCGTGATCTGCTGCGCAAGCTCGAAGTGAGCTATCACGGCAATCGGAGCGACAACCTGGCATTCGCGCTCCTCACCGATTTTGCGGACGCACCGTCCGCGTCGATGCCTGGCGACGATGAGCTGCTGGAGCAAGCGATCAGCGGGATCACGCTGCTCAACGAGCAGAACGACAACGGCGAGGGAGGGCCGTTCTTCCTCTTCCATCGAGAGCGGCTCTGGAACGAGAGCATGGGCTGTTGGATGGGCTGGGAGCGGAAACGGGGCAAGCTCGCAGAATTCAACCGGCTCGTGCTCGGCACGGGCGACACGAGTTATCACGTGAAAGTCGGCAACTTGAGCGCACTGACTGGCCTACGCTACGCGGTGACGCTCGACGCCGACACCGGGTTGCCCCACGCAGCGGCGGCTCGCCTCATCGCCACGCTGGCGCATCCTCTCAACCATGCGCAGTTCGACGAGCACGGACGGGTGACATCGGGTTATACGGTGCTGCAACCGCGCATCGAGATGACGCCCGGTAGCGCGTCGAGCAGCCTGTTCGCCGTGTTGTTCCACGGTGACACCGGCCTCGATCTCTACACGCGGGCCGTGTCTGACGTCTACCAGGATTTCTTTGGAGAGGGCATTTACGCTGGAAAAGGTGTGTACGACATTGCCGCCTTCGAACGCAGCTTGGCGGGTAGGATTCCGGAAAACGCGCTCCTGAGCCATGACCTGTTTGAGGGCGTGTACGGACGGGCGGCCCTCGCGTCCGACCTGGCGTTGTTTGAGGAGTATCCCGACCACGTCCTCGCGTTTACTCGGCGTATGCACCGGTGGATTCGAGGGGATTGGCAGTTGCTGCCGTGGCTCGGCCGCGTGGTACCGTCTGCTGATGGTCCGACGAAAAACCGTCTGTCGCTCCTCAGCCGTTGGAAGATTTTCGATAATCTCAGGCGCAGCCTCGTCGCGCCTTCCGTGTTGATCCTGATTACGGTGGCGTGGCTGTGGATGCCGGGTTCGCCGATGGTCTGGGCGCTGTTCGCCTTGGGTGTCATAGCGATTCCCGTTTTGCTCAGTGCCGCATCCACGGCAACCCGCCTTGCGACAGGGGCCGCGTGGAGTTCGACGCTCAAGGGCGCGGCGTGGTCGTTCCCGACGCAGTTATTCCGTTTCTTGTTCGCGGTCGTGCTGCTCCCATACGAGAGTTTGGTGGTGACGGACGCCGTCGCGCGCACTCTTCACCGGTTGTACGTCAGCCGTCGGTTGTTGTTGAAATGGACGTCGGCCGCCCACACCGCGCGTGCCCTGTCCGACAGGAATTCGCCGTGGGTGTTCTGGAGCGACATGTTCGGCGGCTGGCTGCTCGGCTTGGCGATCAGCGCGGTGGTGTGGGTCTTCAATCGGAGCGCCTTACCGGTTGCGGCTCCGGCGCTCGCTCTCTGGTTGCTGTCGCCGCAGCTGGCGTGGGTCCTGAGCCGCCCTCGGGTTGAGCGCGAAGCGACCTTGCCGCTGCGAGACCGCCGTGCGCTGCGACTGTTGGCTCGGCGAACGTGGCATTACTTCGAGCGGTTCGTCGGGCCGGCCGACCATTGGCTCGCCCCTGATAACTTCCAGGAGGAGCCCTTAGCAACCGTGGCGCGCCGAACGTCGCCCACCAACCAAGGGCTCGCGTTGCTTGCGCCGGTCGCCGCGTACGACTTCGGCTACACGGGGACCTTAGCACTCGCGGCGACCCTCCGAAACATGGTCGATGGGATGACCGGGTTAGAGCGGTATCGCGGTCATTTCCTCAACTGGTACGAGACGGTGAGCCGAACACCGTTGTTGCCGCGGTATGTCTCCACGGTTGACAGCGGCAACCTCGCCGCGTGCTTGATCGTGCTCCGGCAGGCGCACCGCACCATTCTGCGCACGCCGCTCACCCGGCACGTGGAGCGCCAGGGCCTGATTGACACGGTGGATGTGCTGGTCGACCTGCTACGGCGCATTCCGCGAAACAACCGTGGCAAGCGACTCGATCACCTCATCGAGCACCTGATCGAACTCGGCGCCCCCGTGAGACAGTGCGGGCCGCAGCCGGGCGCGTGGCGCGCCCTGCTCGAGGAGTTGAAGGGCGCATGGCTCCAGAGGTTCAACACGCTGGTCGCCGAGCTGCTGGAGGAGGATGGGGAGCTCGGGATCGAGGTACTGAAGGACTTGCGCGCGTGGGCCGACCGGGTGCGGTACGCGATTTCCTCGCCGCTCAGGGAATTGAATGTTTTGCAGCCCTGGATCCCGTTGCTCGAGCAACCCCCTGCCCTCTATCGCGACGCGGACGGTGATGTCGCGCGCGCGTGGGCGGGGTTGGTCGACTGCCTCCACGGCGCGCCGACGCTACGAGGGCTGGTGCTCACCTGTACCAGGGCCCACGGACTGGTCGCGGACATCGATGCGCACCTGGCCACTGCCGCGGCGTCGGACAGCGCGATCCACGAGGCCCGCCAGTGGAACGCGCAACTGAGCGAAGCCTTGGACTTGGCCCGTCAGAACGGCCAACAGCTTCTTGGCGATTTGCATACGGTGAGCACGTTTGCCGCTGAGACCGTGGACGAAATGGATTTTGGCTTTTTGTTCGACACCCAGCGACAGCTGTTCCGCATTGGGTACAACGTGTCCGCAGGTGAATTCGACACCAGTTACTATGACCTGCTCGCATCGGAGGCGCGCATCGCGAGCATCGTGGCGATCGCCAAGCGCGATGTACCGGTCAGTCACTGGCTCCACTTGCGACGCCCCTTCGGCCGGGTCGGCCGGAAGCGCGTCTTGCTGTCGTGGAGCGGTACGATGTTCGAGTTCTTGATGCCGGACCTGTTTGCCTCCGCGCCCAAGGACAGCGTGCTCGGCCGGACCTCGGTTGCCGCGGTTGGACGACAAATGACGTTCGCGGAGAGCCATGACGTGCCATGGGGAATCTCGGAATCGGGATTCTATCAGTTGGATGCGCACGCGAACTACCAGTACCGCGCATTCGGAGTCCCCGGCCTGGGGTTACGGCTCGAGTTGGGCGATCGCATCGTGATCTCCCCGTACGCGTCGGTATTGGCTCTTTCGGTCGAACCCGTGGAGGTTGTGACCAACCTCAAGCGGCTCGCCGGACTCGGCATGTTCGGGCAGTACGGGTTGTTCGAGGCGATTGACTACGGACCGCCGTCCGGACATCCGCTGCGGAACGGGACCATCGTCCGCTCGTACATGACGCATCACCAAGGGATGATCTTCCAGTCCCTCAACAATTTCCTGAACGGGAACCTCATGGTTCGCCGGTTTCACAACGACCCGCGAATCGCCAGCACCGAGTTGGTGTTGTTCGAGCAGGCGCCGCGACACGTCCCCGTCGAACGGCGACTGCTCCCCGAGCAACGCACACAGCAGCCCGTGCGGCCTCCGGTAGCGATCGAAGAATGGCTGGTCCCACTGCGGAGCCCAGTGCCACAAGTGCATGCCCTGTCCAACCGTCGGGTCAGTGTGCTGCTGACCGCCAGAGGCGGAGGCCAGACTCGGTGGCGCAAGGTGGCCCTCACCCGCTGGCGCCCGCAGCCGTCGGAAGACACGTGGGGCACGTGGATGTACCTGCGCGATCTCGACACCGGGGCCGTGTGGTCGGTTGGGTACGAGCCGACGCGCGTCGAACCCGACGCGTACGAAGTGCACTTTGCGCCGCACATGGTTGAATACTCGCGGCACGA
>JBFHWR010000019.1:0-20218 GCA_041599395.1 Gemmatimonadales bacterium
CAGGCTGCACTTCCAGTCGATCATGATCATCTCACCGGTCGACGTCTTGGTGGACGGAAGACAGAACATGTGCGATGGCTGCCCGGACATGACCGTCTGGAACGGTGATCTGGCGTGGTCCTGCCGGCTCGAGGAATGCATCCATTTCGGGCAATTCGTACGGACGGCCCCGAAGGAGCACGGCCTCCCGATTGTCAGTGACCAGCAGCTGGTGTAGCTCGGCACGTTGATGAGGTGTGGTTCTCCCGCCGGGACTGAACCGGGTGCGCCATGCGATTTCGTTCAGTAGTTGCGTGAGCGCCGTCTTGCGCCGATCTGAGAAGATCCTCGCGTGGAGTGACTGTTGCTAGCTGTTCAAAATCTCCTGAACCCAGGTGTGTGCCGCCACCGTTGCGGGCATCCCCAACGTGCCCGCCGCGAGTGCCACGACCTGCTCGAGCGCCTCGCGCTCGATGTTCATCGCCTGGGCCTTCCGAACGCTCGAGTGCACGGCCCCCTCGCGCATCGCGCCGATAGCGATTCCTAGCTTCACGAGGCGTCTTGTGCGTGCATCGAGCGGGCCATGCTTCCCGGCGGCAGCGATCAGTTCCCACGCCTGGCCAAGCTCTGGATACTGTTTTACAAAATTGGAGTAGGTGGCGGGCGGCTGCGGTAGCTTCGCGTTCATGCGGTCTCCAGGGAAAATATGATAGACAGGGCCGAGCCGGATCTGTTACGTGGCACCCGTGCCGTCCGTTTCCAAACCCGGCCCATCAGGCCGGCGGCGAACACGCAACGTGAGTACCGGACACGGTGCATGGCGCACAACCTGCTCTGCCGTGGATCCCAGCACCATATGAGCGAGGCCGGTTCGCCCGTGCGTGGCCATCACAACCAGGTCACACCGATGTTCCGCTGCATACTTACAAATCTCGGTACTGGGGTGCCCCATCACAACTGCAGACGTCGTTTCCTCTTGGTCCTGGGGCTTGAACTCGTCGATGAACTCAGCCAGGCGCTTCTGCACGTCGGCCTTTGGATCGCCCGACCACGTGCTGAAGTCAGTCGGCGTGTGGAGAACGTAGAGAAAGTGGAGCTCGTGCGAACCGTCGTCGGCCAGAAGACGGGCGCTGGTCCTCATACAGGCTTCGGAGTCTTCCGAAAAGTCGACCGGAAAAAGGATGCGCTTGAATTCCATCACCCGCCTCCCGGTCAAGAAATCTGGGTTGGACAACCATCGGGGTATTCCCGCTGGCGTCCGCCTGTGTAACACTCCGGGACGCCACTGCGAAACACAATTAATGATCGTACAATTGTGGATGTAGGGTTCTTCAGGGGGCTGAGTGATCATCCTCATCCGGGGTCCAGCCAATCCCCGGGTGTTTCTTCCAGAAGTAATATCCCATCCCGCCGGCGGCGATCAGGTTCCCGACCGCCACGTTGATCCATGCCAGCGCAGCTAGCAGCGGCGTGAACGCCAAGGCGACCACCGCGTAGAACCCGAATTCGAATACGACAAAGAATTCGGCGAGCAACCACAAGACGTTGGGTGCTCGTTCGGCTTCCGCCAAGATCGCTGCAACGACGATTCCCACGGCCACGAACGCCAGCACGTGAACGACGGTGTAGGCGAGCACCGGCTGAGATCCCACAGTGGCCATGGCGGGGTCCCGGAGCCCGAAGAACAGGGCCGATCCCAATACCGTTGGTGTGAAGAACGGTCGTCCGGCAATCGTATCGACTACCAGGAACCACCCCGCTACCGAGGCAGCGCCGATGGCGCCCGCCACGATCCCTTCGCGTACGATGGTTCGCGCCTCACGCATCAGCAGGGCACCTCCGCGCCTTTGCGCGCATAGAACCACCAGTTCACAATGAGGCAGCTGACGTAATAGGCCGCGAAACCGTACAGCGCGTACTCGGGGGTTCCAGACTCGATTTGTCCACCGAAGATCCTCGGAATGAGGAACGAGCCATACGCTGCGACGGCCGACGTCCAGCCAAGCACCGGTCCGGCGAGTTCGGGCTTGAAGATGATTGGGACCATGCGAAATGTCGATCCATTGCCGATGCCCGTCGTGACGAACAACACCATGAACAGCCAGAAGAACGGCCACCAGTATGCGCTTGGGTTGTCAGCCGCTCCGGCGGCTCTGACGGAGACAGCGACGCCGAGGGCCGAACCGATCATGATGACGGTATCCCAATGGGTGACGCGAGCGCCGCCGAGCTTGTCGGACAGCCAGCCGCCGACGGGCCGAACGAGAGAGCCGACCAGTGGGCCGAGCCACGCATATTGCAGTGGATTGGGTGCGTTCGGGTTGAGTGAACCGTCCGGCAACGTCCCGAACACATCTTGGATGAGCTTGGGGAAAGCGGCAGAGTACCCAATGAACGACCCAAACGTCATCGTGTACAGCCACGTCATGATCCAATTGTGCTTCTTCCGGAAGATGACGAACTGACGAGCGAGGTTTTGCCGCACGGGTCCCGGTGTCATGAACCGCATCACCAGCAGCGTTACGCCGATCGTAATCGCCAAGACGACAAAGACCTTGACGAGATCGGGAAGTCCGAAGGTAGGCCCGAGCAGGAGACCGATTCCCACAGCAGCTCCGATGAATCCCATGACCTCCAGCCACAACATCTTGCCGATTGCAGTCGGCGGGCTTCCGACCCGGTGCATCGGCAGATTGTTCATCAGGAGTATGGCCAGAATAGTGAACAGCAGAAGCGCCGGCACCCACACCAACCCGCTGTTTTGAATCCATACCAGCGTCCCGCCTAATTCCTCCGGCAAGCGTTGCCCCTCGCCGCTCAATGCGCCGAACACGGCGAACGTCATCACCCACGGAAGCAGCACCTGCATCACGCTGACACCGAGGTTTCCGAGGCCGGCGTTCAATCCGAGTGACAAGCCCTGCATGCGCTTTGGGAAGAAGAAGCTGATGTTGGACATCGACGACGCGAACGCTCCGCCGCCGATGCCGCTCAACGCCGCCAAGGCCGCGAAGACCCTGTAGCCGGTCTCCGGGTTCTGGAGCGCGATGCCGACGCCGGCCGCCGGTAGGATGAGTAATGCCGTCGTCACGGCGATTACGTTCCGGCCGCCGGAGATCGCTATCATGAACGAGTTGGGGATTCGCAGGGTCGCTCCTGCCAAACCCGCGATGGCAGGGAGGGTGTAAAGCTGCGTCTTGGAGAACGGGTACTCGAGATTCTCCATCTGGACGATGATGATCGACCAGTAGAGCCAGATCGCGAACGCGAACAGGAGACACGGGATCGAGATCAGCAGGTTTCGAAAGGCGATCTTGCTTCCCAGGCGCCTCCAAAACTCGGCCCGCTCGACTTCCCACTCGGTAATTGCCGCGCCATGCGCGTCAGCGCTCTCGATGAATCGCCTCCCGGTGCGGGTGCTGCTCCTGTTCGCGTTCCTCGTGATTATCGTGTCGGATGACGCATTGGCCTTCGCACGGAACTCCGCCCACGTGATCGGGATGGAGCGTGCATCCGCCAAACGCGGCAGCCCCATCCACATTGGTTTGGATAATGCGCACACGCGCTTCGACATCGTGTACCGGGCACTGGACGCGCAGCGTCATCGGTGTCGCGTGGGCCACATCCTCGAACTCGGCCGCCAGCTCGGGTGCTGCCGCGTGCATCATCCTCCGGACCACGACGCTCAACCAGACCATGCAGGCCAACGTGATTGCCAGCAGAAACATCCATGTGGTCGTCCAGAGCCCCAAACCATCCAGCATGTAGCCGAACACGATGGGACACACGAAGCCACCGAGCCCGCCAAGGACTCCGACGATTCCGCCGACGACTCCCACATCGTTGGGGAAGAAGTCGGGAATGTACTTGTACACGGCCGCCTTGCCGATCCCCATGGCGATCCCGATGACGAATACCAAGGCGGTAAAGATCCAGACGTTGGCCTGGAAGTAGATATGCGTGACGCCTCGAGCGACGAGCTCGCGCCTTGCGACGACGTCGCCGACCTCCACGGTTGGTTCCTGCCAGGTGTTGATGATCGGAAGCACCAGCGCTTGGCTCTCGGCGTACCGCTCGGCTATGTCCGCGCCCCGCGGCTTCAACGCATACCGGCGCTCGTCGATCAAGAGACTGGTGTCAGTGACCTCAGCAACCGTGCCTGCCCGCGCCGCCATGATCCCTCGCCCGGGGGACTCGACGTCCATCTTCGGAAAAATCAACAGCAGACAGCAAAACGCGGTCGTGGCGAGGACCGACCGAAACACCCTCCGGGCTCCGAAGCGATCGGACATCCATCCACCCAGAGCCCGGATGACGCCGGAGGGGAGCGAGAAGATGGACGTCATGAGGCCGGCCATCACAATGGTCATGCCGTACACGTTGAGGTAGTACGGTACCAGCCACTGCGCGAGGGCCACGAAACCGCCAAACACCAGGAAATAATAGAGACCGAACCGCCAGACGCGCATGTGCGTGAGCGGCGCCAGGAGTTGTCGCACCGTCTTTGACTCGGCGCCTTCCGGGCGCTTGTTCTCGGTCGCGACGAAGAACACCACGGCCATCACGACCAGGAGTCCCGCATAGATAGCGGGCAGCGTGCGCCAGGCCGCCAGGTTGGCCCCGCCGTCAGTCAGGCCTCCCAGCAGTGTGGGGGCGCCCAACGTGGTCACCGCCGCTCCTGCGTTGCCCGCTCCGAAGATTCCCAGAGCCGTTCCCTGATGGGCTCGTGAATACCAAACGGACGTGAACGCGATCCCCACGGCGAAGGACCCGCCGGTCAACCCGAAGCCCAGGCTGGCGAGCATGAACTCGGCGTACGAATCGGCGCGCCCGAGCAGATACATCGGCACCGCTGCCGTGAGCATGAGCAGCGTGTACACGGGACGTCCGCCGAACTTGTCGGTAAGCATGCCGAGTGGCAATCGGGTGATGGCCCCGGTCAAGACGGGGACACCAATCAAGACGCCCATCTGGCTCCCGGTCCAGTCAAATACTTGGTTGTCCACCAGGTACGTAACCAGCACGCCGTTGAGCATCCACGCCGCAAAGCAGACCGTGAACGCGAGCGTATTGAGTCCGAGAATGACATGTGCTCGGCGCGGTTCGTGGGGTAGGTGTGTGTTCACGGTCTAGAGGGACCTCGAATCCCGATCACTGGCGTGTTTCCGAGGCGTTGTTTTTCAGAGGATCCCGCTCACCCATTCGTTCTCATCTGTTTGCGCCTGTGGAGTGCCGTGCGCGCCAAGATCTACAGAGTCTCAACTACTCTGTGGTCGAGTCTTCGACCACGACGTTGCAGGATCCCGAATGGTCTTCCGGTCCCAGTTCCAGATGACCTGCTGGTAGGGCCGCACAATGTAGTGCACCGGGGCTACGATGACGTGCACGAGGCGGGTAAACGGGACCATGAAGAGGAGCGCGAACGCGCCGACAATGTGGAGCTTGATGACCCAGGGCAGCGCGAACACGGGCCCCGTTTCAGGGGCCAGCGTCACGAGCGACCACAGGTACGGTGAGAGGTCGGCGGCGAACCACGACGATCCCCAGCGGTAACCGAGCGCGATCCAGCATCCCAGCACCACCTGGGCAAGCAGGAGCAGCTCGATGGCGATGTCCATCCTGGTGGTGACCGCCCGGATGCGCGGGTTGGTGAACCGCCGGTACATGAGGCCCGCGAGGCCGACGAGCACGCTCAGTCCAAACACGAAAGCGGTCACCTCGAGAAGGATCAAGCGAGCAGGCATGCTGTTCCAGGCGAGCGTCGCCTGTGGAAAGAGAAACGCTACGAGATGCCCGACCAGCACGACCAGCACCCCGATGTGGAACGGAACTACGCCCCAGAACAGCCTCTTCCCCTCGAGGAACTGCGAGGACAGCGACGAGACCGTGAACCCCTTCTGCCGGTAGCGATACGCGACGCCAAACACAAAGACGATGACCGCCACGTAGGGGAATGTCACGAAAAGGAATGTGTTGAGCGCGTTCATGGTATGCTCCTCGCCGGCGCCGCTTGCCGCTCACTGGATTCGATCTCCAGCTCCCGGCCGATGGATTGCAGGAAATCGGGCTTCTGCCTCGGCGAGTCGCTTTTGGGCAGGCCGAAGTCTTGCTCGAGCACGGCGACGAGCGCCTTCAGAGGCTCCCGAAAGATCGTGCCCCGCTCAGCCGACGAGGCGATCAGTGTTTTGTAGTGTTTCTTGTACAGTTCGTCTCGCTGCGTCATGCGTTCCGTGCCAAACTCGCTGATCATTCTCTCGAGCGCCGGATGGAGAATCTCCTGGGCAAACTCCGCAACCAATTCCTGGTCCTTCCACTTCGCCATCAGGCGCAGCACATTCGGCAGATGGTCTGCGAGCTCGCTGCCGCAGTCGACGCCAGCCTCACGATGCTCGCGATTCAGGTTGACGAGCAGCTCGCCTCTCTTGTAATCGTCCCCGAACATGACGTAGCCGACCCCGAGCGTCGTGATCGATTGGACGTCGAACGACCGAGTGAAGATCTCCTGCAGCGCGTTCAACTCATCGACGGCAAACAGGTCACCTTCACAGAGCAGGTGATTCGCGAACGCTTCGAGTTGGGCAGCCGCGACCGGATAGCGGTTCTCCAGAAGCGCGTGGGCACGGCGCACATGCGCGGGATAGTCTCGCTGAGGGTACTCGAACAGCGAAGCGAGCCGCTCGTAGTGATCCGACGTCATCTCACGTTCCCCTCGCTGCGGATCCACTCTTGAAACCGAATCCGGTACTCCCTGCGACGTCACGAGTGAACTCCATCATCTCGGTTGCCTGCTCCCGGTGCGCGGCCGGAATCACGAAGCGGTCGTTGAACGTGGCAAGCGAGGTCAAATAGTAGATGTCTTCCGCCAACTGCGGAGTGAGTTTCGTGTCGGCGAGCGCCGCCGTCACGGTTTGCTCGTTGACATCGCCCACGGTTGCCTGCCGGCGGTGCAGCCGGACAGCCATGAGCTTCTTCAGCCGGTCGGCCACCTTGGCGGTGTCGCCGGCGCTGAACAGGTTCGCCATGTACTGCAGTGGGAACCGCGCGTCATCGATGGTACCGAACAGTTCCTTGGTGGTGGTGTCGTAGAGCCAACTGTCGGGCCAGTGCTTGCCGACAGGATTCATCTGCTTTGACTGCTCACTGTTGTCTGTGTTCGAGACGGAAGCCATTACTGGCAGCAGCGGCGGCACGTAGAACAGCATCGGGAGCGTTCGAAACTCCGGATGCAGCGGGAGCGCCAGATTCCACTCTTTCACGAACTTGTACGTCGGCGAGTTCTGGGCCGCATCGATCGTGGAGTCCGCAATTCCGTTGCTCGTCGCCGAGGCAATGACATCGGGGTCAAACGGATCGAGAATCATGTCCATCTGGCGGTTCACGAGGTCGGCGTCGTCGGCCGACGCGACGGCCTCGATCCGGTCGGCATCGTAGAGCAAAACGCCGAGGTAGCGGATCCGCCCGACACACGAATGCATGCACGCGGGTGCATGACCCGCTTCGATGCGTGGATAGCACAGGATGCATTTCTCGGACTTCCCGGTGCTCCAGTTGTAATACGTCTTCTTGTAGGGGCAGGCGGTGACGCACATGCGCCATCCACGGCAGACCTCCTGATTGATCAACACGACGCCGTCTTCCCCTCGCTTGTAGATCGCTCCGGAAGGACACGAGGCGACGCACGCCGGATTCAAGCAGTGATTACAGATCCGCGGGAGATAGAAGAAGGCCATGCGCTCGAGCTGGAACATGGCTTCCCGCTCACCCGCCGAGAGGGTTTCGAGATTGGGGTCGTTGCGGGCGTAATCGGGTGATCCGCTCAGATCGTCGTCCCAGTTGGGGCCCATCTTGATGTCCATCGGCTCGCCGGTGATCATCGAGACCGGCCGGGCGGTCGGTTGGTCGTCCCCCGACGGTGACTCGATCAGATCGAGGTACTTGTACGTGAACGGCTCGTAGTAGTCGTCGATGACTGGCAGGTGGGGATTGTGGAAGATGTTGGAGAGGCTCTTCGGCTTGCCCGCGCCCTTGAGGTGGATGCCGTCGCCGTTCTTCTGCCAGCCACCCTTGTAGTGGTCCTGGTCCTCCCACTTGCCCGGATACCCCGTGCCCGGTTTCGTCTCCACGTTGTTCCACCACATGTACTCGGCGCCCTTGCGGTCAGTCCAGATATTCTTGCAGGCGATCGAGCACGTGTGACAGCCAATGCATTTATCGAGGTGAAACACCATCGATATCTGTGAGCGGACATCCATCTCAGGTCTCCCGTCCTGTGTGCAGCCCCTCAACGATCAAAACGCCACCTTATCCATGCGCTTGACGACGACATGGGTGTCTCGGTTTGGGGCGATTGGTCCCCAGTAGTTGAAGTGATAGGTGAATTGCCCATACCCGCCGGCGAGGAAGTTTGGCTTCAGATGAATGCGGGTGAAACTGTTGTGTCCTCCGGCTCGCCGATTGCCGCGAACCTGTGACTTGGGGATCCCAACGGTGCGCTCGGGGACGTGGTAGACGATGCACACGCCCTTGGGAATCCGCGCACTCACGCTCGCGCGTGCACAGTACACGCCGTGGTCGTTGTAGACCTCCACCCAATCGTTATCCTGGATGCCCAAGTCCGCGGCATCGATCTCGCTGATCCAGACCGGCTCGCACCCCCTGGACAGGGTCAGCATCCGGTGGTTTTCCATGTACGTGGAGTGAATGTGCCATTTCCCGTGCGGGGTGAGGCAGTTCAGAATCCTGGCGCTCCCGTCCTTCAGCGTCTCCTTGAGGTCGCCATAGGCCTCGGGTTTGGGGGAGGGCTTGTATGTGGGAAGGTTCTCACCGTACGCCAAATACATCTCATGGTCCAGATAGAAGTGCTGGCGACCTGTCAGCGTCCGCCAGGGTACCAGCTTCTCGACGTTGTACGTGTACGGAGCGTACGCCCTGCCACCCTTCATGACGCCCGACCACAGCGGTGAGGTGTTGTACCGACGCGGTTGCGCCTGGAGGTCTGCGTAGCTGATCCGTACGTCCTCGCTGCCGGCGCCGAGGTCGACGAGATCCATGCCAGTTCGCTCTTCCGCGTTCCGGTAGGCACGCACGTTGAGCACGCCGTTGGTCAATGTGGAGAGATGCAGCACGGCGTTTGCGGCCCACGCGTCCTCCTTCAAGGATGGATAGACCTTGCCGTTCGTCCGTTCCACCGGAAAATGGCGTGATGCGATCATTTCATCGTATGCATCGTCGCACACGAAATGATTCCCGTGTGCGCTCAACCCCGCCGTACGGATGCGATCGCCCAACCTGATGAACTTGTCGTACAGCTTGGTGTAGTCCCGGTCCACCACGGCGAGCCCGTGCATCGTCTTGCCGGGCACCGCCTCGCACTCGTCCTTGTACCAGTCCTTGATGACTGGTTGTGAGATCTCTCCCACCGAGTCGTGTGCGATAGGTGACGCGACAATGTCCTTCTGCGGGTCCGGGAAGTACTTCGCCGCCGCCTCGCTCGTGGCTTTTGCCAGGTCGCGGAAAATGTTCCAGTCGGTCTTCGACTCCCACACCGGCGGAATGGCCGCCGAGAGGGGATGGATGAACGAGTGGAGGTCCGTGCTGTTCAGGTCGGCCTTCTCATACCACGAAGCCGCAGGCAACACGATGTCGGAATACAGAGCCGAGGAGTCCATGCGGAAGTTCAGGTCGACGACCAGGTCCATCTTGCCGACGGGCGCGACATCGTGCCACTTCACGTCGCGCGTGTGATCCTCGGAATCCTCCGCAATGGTATTTGAGTGCGTGCCGAGGTAATGCTTCAGACAGTACTCGTGCCCCTTCATGCTTCCCATGATGGCGTTGCCACGCCAGATGTACCACACGCGCGGGAAGTTATGCTCGGCGTCCGGATCGCTCACCGAGTATGTCAACGTCTTACGCTTGAGCTTGTCGAGCACGTACTGCTTGATGCCCTCGTCGTCGGTCGCCCCGTTGGCGACCGCCTCTTTGCACAGTTCCAACGTGTTTTGATCGAACTGAGGATAGAACGGCATCCACCCCATCCGAACCGACTTGTAGATCTGATCGGCGGTGTGTTGCCTGGTCAGCTCGTTGTCGGGAACGGTATTGTATTTGGAGAATTGTCCGTCGTAGCGGTACTGACAGGTGTTGATGTAGTGCCAGAGCGGCGTCTGTTGGAGACGCACCGCGCCGTGCCAGTCCTTGCCGAATGCGATCGTGCCCCAGGAATCCATCGGCGCCAGCTTTTCCTGCCCAACGTAGTGGTTGAGACCACCACCGTTCTTGCCGACACAGCCGGTGAGCATCAGGGCCATCGCGCCGGCGCGGTACATCAGGTTGCCGTGATACCAGTGGTTGATCCCCGCCCCGATGATGATCATGCACTTGCCGCCCGTCGCTTCGGCCGTACTCGCCCACTCACGGGCGAATTGGAGCACCGTGTCTGACGACACCCCGGTGAACAGCTCCTGCCACGCAGGCGTATAGGCCGCGTTCTTGTCGTCGTAGTCCGTTGGGTACGCGCCCGGCAGACCGCGGTCGACACCGTACTGGGCCATCGTGAGGTCGTAGACTGTGGTCACGGTCACGGGGCCATCGACCGTCTGGACACGTATCACGGGTACACCTCGGTACACCGTCCTATCGAGCCCGAACTCGGTGAAGCTCGTCTGCGCGACCCCGTCGGATCGCCCGAGCAGCGTCAACACGGGATCGTAGGGCCGGTCATCGACCGCACTCTCGGACTTCATGTTCCAGTTTCCCTGCTTCGCATCCCAGCGGGATCCGGAACTCCCCTTTGGCACCACGAGCCTGCCCGTGGTGGCGTCGATATTGAGGAACTTCCATTCTCCGTTGGACAGGTCCCTGTACTCCGGGATCTCCGACGCGCGAAGTAACCGCCCGGGCTTGTAGTGCTTCCCTTCCTTCTCGAGCTTCACGAGATATGGGCTGTCCGTGTATTGCTTGACGTACTCGATGAAATACGGCGTCTGCTTCTGGTGATGGAATTCTTTGAGGATCACGTGGGTCGTCGCCATCCAGAACGCGCCGTCGCTTCCGGCGTGAAGGGGCACCCATTGGTCGGCGTACTTGCAGACCTGGCTGAAGTCAGGCGAGAACACGACTGCCTTCGTCCCGTTGTGGCGTGACTCGGCGAAGAAATGGCAGTCAGGCGTTCGTGTCATGTTGAGGCACGCACCCATGTCGGCGATCATCTTCGCGTTGTACCAGTCGGCGCTCTCGCACACGTCGGTTTGCTCACCCCAGATTTCGGGAAACGCCGTCGGCAGATCGCAGTACCAGTCGTAGAAGCTCAGGTTCACGCCTCCGAAGAGCTGGAGAAAGCGTCCGCCCGCCGCGTAGCTCAGCATCGACATGGCGGGAATCGGGCTGAACCCGATCACGCGATCGGGCCCGTATTCCTCCGCCGTGTTGATGTTGGCCACGGCCATGATCTCCATGACCTCGTCCCACGTCGCCCGCCGAAACCCCCCTTTGCCGCGCGCCTGCTGGTAGCTTCGGCGGGCGCTCTCGTCCGCCTGCAGGGCTTTCCATGCCTTCATAGAGTCGCCCGTTTGGTTCTTCTTGGCTCGGTAGGCGTCGAGCAGGGCGCTTCGCACCAGCGGGTACTTGATCCGCAAGGGGCTGTACAGGTACCACGAATACGAAATCCCGCGCTGACAGCCGCGTGGTTCGTAGGGAGGCAGGGAATCTTCCAGCAGGGGATAGTCCAACTGCTGCGTTTCCCAGGTCACGATGCCGTCCTTGACATGGATCTGCCAGGAACACCCGCCCGTGCAGTTCACGCCGTGCGTACTTCGCACAATACGGTCGTGCTGGAAGCGGTTGCGATAGAACTCTTCCCACTTCCTGGTCTCCGGCGCGATGATGTCTTTGATCCAACCCATGCTGGTAACCCGATTTCTTGCTGGTCGCGGATTCAGGTTGACTTGATCTGCCTGTCGTAGATCGCCTGGTTCACGGAACCCTTGGAACGCCCGCCCCAGGCAAGCGAGTAAAGACCGAGTAGCACCACGGTGCCGAGCACGCCTGCGAGAAATAGCTTGGGCCCGTAGTCCCTCGGCTGGTGAAACGACTGCTCTTCGTCGGCCCGCTGCAAGAAGCCAACGAGAGCCACGACCTCCTCGTCGACGAGTGGCTTGTCCTGATAGGCCCGCTGCATCACGGGAAAGGGCGGACTTCCCAGAATGGCGCGAACGCCCGGTCCGCCCAGCCGCGAGAAGACGGTGGTGAGCTCGCGGGCAAGCACCCCGCCACCGATGACCGCGTCGTTGGTCACCTCATGACACGAGTTGCATGTCGGCCCACCGTTGGTGAACCGGCTTGTCCCTTGGAAGAGATCCCGTCCCATGAGGATCTGCTCTTCGGTCGCCGCAGGCAGGACGGTCGGTGCCGCACTTGTCGAGGGGCCCTGCCGGATGAACGCGATGATCGACCGTACCTCGTCATCTGATACCGGCTGGTCCGGCATCACCATTGCGTTATACTCCTCAAACAGCGCCACCGCATCCGCGTCGCCTGCCGCGATGAGGTTTTGGGAGTGTCGAACGAACTGGATGATCCAGGCTTCACTGCGGCGCTCATGGACGCCCTGAAGGTCGGGACCCACCAATCGCCCACCGCCAATGGTGTGGCACATCGCGCATAGTCTCTGGAACGTCTCTTGGCCCTGATCTGCTTGGCCCGAAACCGCGTTCGGGAGCAATGGAATGGCCAACGCCGGTACCACGACCGATAGTCGTCCCATGGCTGTCTTCCTCATACCTTAGAAACCGACTGCTTGGGTTCGAGTGATGCGGCATATTGCGCAAGCGTGACGGATTCCAAGCGCCGGGCCAACTCCGACACGATCATTTTCCCGTGCTCGTGCAAGGGACACGGATTGTCCTCGCCATGCCCCGACCACAGGATACAGTGCTCGAAGAGTTCCGGTCCTTCGACGCTCTCTAGGATCTCGCGAATGGTGATCGAACTGGCGGGACGAGCGAGCGCATAGCCGCGACGTCGCCCACGGCGGGCGGAGAGCAAACCATGGCGAGCGAGTTTCTGAAAGATCTTCGCCAAGAACGTAGGTGGCAGCGCCCGGTCTTTGGCGATCTCCGCTAGTGGTACACTCGTGTCCCGACGTCGGGCCGCTAAACTGGCGAGCCCTAAAAGC
This sequence comes from Gemmatimonadales bacterium, assembly GCA_041599395.1. Taxonomy (GTDB): domain Bacteria; phylum Gemmatimonadota; class Gemmatimonadetes; order Gemmatimonadales; family GWC2-71-9; genus JBFHWR01. Next base: position 13,154 of record JBFHWR010000019.1, read on the forward strand.
GCGTACTCACTCTCGCGTGTAAGCTGCATCACATTTCCGGACAATCCGGGTCCGAGTCATGCGATCAATCGCATCACGGTATAGCACCCGACTCGTGAATCTTTTATAAGTTTTTTGTGAAAGTTGGCTTAACGGGGAACTGAGACCGGGGGACCGGGGGGAGGGCTTGCTTGCGATGGGCGCGGAATCTCTTGGTTCGTTCCTCCCGGATCTCTGTTCTTTATTGTTCGAGTGAGGTGCTGAGCCGCCTGTACAGCTGATTCATCTCGCGGGCCAAGTCCGTGCCCATCACCCGGTCGAGATCCCCTGTAACCGTCTCCATTCCCCAACAGGACGGCTGTCCTGCAAGCAGCGGAGCCGATCCGGTCTTCGTGTCGCCCTCACCGAGCACGCCACCGGCCGGCGTTTCCGGCCGGCCCAGGCGGACCGCATGGCCAAAGAACGTCAACGCGTCATCGGCTTGTCGACCCTTCCACGCGATGTACCCTTTGAGGAAGTGTGCCTCAATACTTGTGTAGTTGGAAGCAATGACTTGATCGAAGTAGGCACCGGCGTCCTGATACTCGCCTTTGACCAGTGCGATCTGGCCGAGTCGTAGGAGCGGCCCTGTCTCCTCTTTGTTGATCTCCAGCGCTCGGCGGACCTCGACCTCCGCCCGTGCGAGATCGAACCGGGGGTCGTCGGGGAAGCAGAAGTGGAGATCGGCCAATTCGGCATGGGCGCGCGCGCTCTGCGGATTGATATCCGCCAGGCGCGTCCAGGCATCTCCCGCGTCGGCGTTCCGGCCGGCATCTCGATACATATTGCCCAGGTAGTAGAGTGCGTCCTCGTGCGCGTCGTTCAGGGCGAGCGCGCGCTCGTACGCCTCGATGGCGGCCCCGGTCCGCTCCGCAAGACGATGATCCGTGGCCTTGCGGTACAGCTCCCAGAACTCGACGACGGCTTCCCGGTTTGTGACGGTTACTCGACGAGCCCGTTCGTCACTCGGTGTGGACCGCGCCTTCATCAGGGCGACGGCGAGGAATGCAAGCGCAAGGGCGGCGGCCGCAACGCCAACACGCTGCGTCACCGCGGCGCGTCCTCTGACACCTCGACCAGCCGATTTGCGGCCACGCCGAGTACTGTTTGACGCGCACCGCTGGGCCAAACGATCTCGAGCGTGTCGACCAGGACATGCGGTCCCAAGCCAAAGTGCGCCACGGGACTGTTCTGAGAGAGATACGAACTCTGTGCTCCCAGCTCCTGAATCTGGACGAGATCTCCCACGACCACCCGCACCTTGGTTCCAATGGCTGATCGATTACTCCGGCGACCGGTCAGACGGACCTCGATCCAGTGGTTTCCATTGGTGTTCTCATTACGGAGCAGCACGCCGGGCCCGCCGTTGTTGACGACGAAGATGTCGATGTCGCCGTCGTTGTCGTAATCGCCAAACGCCGCCCCACGGCCGACATATTCGCGGTGAAAGTATGCTCCGCTCACCAGTGAGACGTCATAGAAGCCGTCACGGGCGCTTCGGTTCCAGAAGAGCTGATCCCGCATGGGGATCAGCTGGCTCCGATCGTCCTTCTTTTGAAACGTGCTGCCGTTCGCGACGAACAGGTCCAGCTTGCCGTCGTTGTCGTAGTCGAAAAAGGACGTTCCCCATCCAATGTAGTCGAGCGCAATCTGCCCGAGCCCAAAGCGGTCCGCCTCATCCATGAAGCGCATGCCCGTGTGAGACATCGAGTCCATTGACGCCACGTCTGCGCCGAGGCTGCTGTAGAGCGCGTTCTCCTGCGCGATCCAATGCGTGATGAACATGTCGGCGTCCTGATCGCCATCCCAGTCGCCGACAGCGATGCCCATCGCCCCTCGGTAGTCCGCCACCCATGCCGCGTGGCTCGCATCCTCGAACGTTCCATCCCCCAGGTTTCGGTAGAGCACGTTGTCCGACACGTCGTTTGCCACGTAGAGGTCGGGCCAGCCGTCGTCGTCGAGATCACTCCATGCCGCAGACAAGCTTCGCCCCATCTCGCCGGCGACACCCGCGCGCCTTGCGACCTCGGTGAACGTACCGTTGCCGTTATTGTGGTATAGCAAATTCCGTTCGGGTGCAAAGGACGACGGGTTGAGACTCGCCGGCACCTCGACATCGTACTGAGGAAGGGTCAAACCTTCCTGCTGAACGACGTACTTGACGTAGCCGGTCACGTACACGTCGAGCAAGCCGTCCCGATTGTAATCCGACCACGAGACTCCGGTCCAAAAGCCCTGGTACCCTGCAATGCCTGCCGCGTCCGACACGTCGGTGAACGTGCCGTTGCCGTTGTTGTGGTAGAGCGTGTTTTCCCCGTATGCAGACACGAAGAGATCGGCCCACCCGTCGTTATCGTAGTCGCCCCACGCAGCCGCCATGCCCATTCCCCGGTGCGCGACGCCGGCCGCGACACTCGTCTCGCGAAACGTCCCGTCGCCGTTGTTGTGGTAGAGATGACTGTGTGCGGCCGACCGGCGTATCTCGTCGCGCGAGCCTGACAACGCTCCGGCTTCGTTGACGACATAGAGATCCAGCCAGCCGTCGTTGTCGTAGTCTCCCCAGGCGGCGCCAGAGCCCATGTCTTCGGGGAGCTGCGTCGACCGCGTACCCTGGAAGTGATGAAAGGCGATCCCTGCGGTTTTGGTGACATCTTCAAACAGCACGCGGGGATAGTCGTCGGGTAGCGATCGAGCGAGCGCGGCCGTCAACCCTTCGACCGGTTCACCGGGTTGATATTCAGGCTCGGGCCGGCTGAGCACCAGCACGCCAACGCTCGCCACCACGAGGAACGAGAGCCCGAGTGACGCCGTCTTCGCGAGGCGGCGCTTCCGGCGCGTCGCGGTCTGGAGCACGGGCTTATTCGATCGCGGCGGAGGCTACGGAAATCGTCGCCGCGGTCTCCGAGATCACGGTGATCGGCGAGGTCAGACCCGCCTCTTCACCGAAGAGGAAATTGAGCAGGAATTGATCGAACTTGCGGTACAACAGCTTTGCGCTCACATGTAAGCGGCTCGATCCGCGAGGGGCGGTGAACGTGTATTGAGCCTGGTCGGAGAACCCGGGGAACAGCGAGCGCCGGTAACGCACTCCCACCATCTCCCACAGGTTGTGGCGATCGATCAGGTTGCCGTACTGGTCGACCGGTTCCGCCTTGAACATGAACGAGCCCGGCTTGATGAAATGCCGGTCATCGCGGGTCCCCGATTCGAACACGACGTTCCCGCGGTCGTCCGTGACGATCAGCTCCACCCACGCTTGAATGATATCCAGCGGACCAGTGGGAAAGTCGTGTCCGACCTTGTTGTTGGTGACCACGGCTTGCAGCTGAACGGTCTGGCCCGGCCGAACGGACGCTGGCGCCCGCAGTTCAACGGGAATGGCCGGTCCTGCCTGCCATTTGTGGGCAATTTCGGGGATCTCGATCTTTCCTTGGAGCCACTGCTCCGTCAGATCCACCTGTTTCTGTGCGCCCTCGAGTTCGAGGGCGAGCGGCATGAACTGGTTCCCCGCCAGAAATCGGTGGCTCCGGTGCTTGCCATCGCCAGGCGACCGATTGTAGTCCGCCGCGTCGCCGCTCGACGGATCGGCCGAGGGTAACAGCGGCATATGACACTCGCGGCACTCTATGGTTTTCGTGGGGTCGCCCGGCTCGTTCCAGCGGCTCTTGCGCCAGTTGTCGAACTGGTTCTGGAGTTGCACCCAGCCCACCTTGTTGATTTCTTCGTCGATAAACTGCTTATGACATGCGGCACAGAATTCCGGGCTCTTGAACAGCCGGTGTTCCAACGATTCGACATGATGTCGTGGGTACGACCTGATCAAAAAGTCTCTCACGAACCGAGTGACCCGGCCGTCGCGTAGCTCGAACATGTACCGTTTCGGCTGGCTCATCACGTAGGCGGCGTTTCCCTGCACATCGGTTTCCCTGATGGCGTGACACGCCAGGCAGGAGACCCCTTCTTGATAGCCTATGAGGCCGGTCAGCTCGTCTGTGAAGACGTTCTTCGTTCCGGAAAAGAGCGAGATCGGATCGTGGCAGCCGCCGCAATATCGCGTCGTCTCGGGCCCGTTCTGCTCGGCCATGACGTTTTGCACCGTTTGAAACGCAACATCCATTGCCGACCAGCGATGGGCGCTCACTTTCCATTCCTCGAGAATCTCCACGTGGCATCCCGCAGTGCCGCACGACTCCGATCCTCCGAGCGACCGGGAGTCGAACGCGCTACCGGTGGTGGTGGTTGCCAAGCTTGGCGCGAAGGGCCGGTCGCGACCGTATAAGTAGCCGTAGTCGTCTGGGAGGGTGTTATCCAGCTGCACCGGCTCATATGCATACCACGCCAGGCCGAGCACGGCGAACAGGCCGACGGTTACGCCTAGCGTTCGCCAGCCGAATCCTTTCTCGGCTGCCCGAACCGCAGTGGCTTCCGGCTTCCGGCCCCTCACGTTGTACCAGACCATGGTGACGACATGTGGCACGACCGACGCAATGAGGGCAAAGGTCGCCACGATATGGACGAGATCCCAGCCGTAACTGATCCGCGTTGTGAGGATCGCCTGGTACGTAAGCACGAGGCCGGAGATCACCGCCGTCGCCGTGGATATGAGGGCGAAGTACCCGGTCAGCATCACATGGGTCAACCGGAGCCGACGATATAGGTTCCAGTGGCGGACTTGATACCAGGCGAACGGCAGCACGAAGACCAGTCCCCCAGCCGTGTGCATCAGCACCATGAGCTGATTCGGCACGCTGAAGGGAAGCAAGTAGATCGACAGTCCGGTGAGTGTCTCGAAGACGAGCAATCCGGCGACGCACGCGAGCAGGCGGTGCTGCCATTCGCTGGCTCGGGAGTGATGAGTCGGGGAAACGGTCATCGCAGTAACGGTAGCTGCATCACGGTTCGCAGAATCTCGAGTCGATTGTGGTCCACCGGTCACGGAATGCCGGATCGGGAGGGACGGACGTGATTATGGAGAGCGCAATCCTCCGGGTCGCCACGCGGCAAGCGTAGCGCTGTCATTGAGACTCACTCACTGATGGTGAAGAATCGATGAGTTTTCCGTGAAACGTCGATGTCACGGCTTGACTCCGCTTCCGACAAATAGAATTTTTGAACTGTCGTTCAAATTTCTACCCCGGGGGCATCGGATGCCCGGAGCCACTGCCCAGACCCCCACCTCGCCGCGGATTCGCGCGAAGCGGCGGCAACGCCGCGCCGAGATCCTGCATGCCGCGCTCAAGGCATTCCGGAAAAATGGATACCACGCAACGACGCTCGATGACATTGCTCAGCACCTCGGTGTTCGCAAGACGGCGCTCTACCACTACTTCCCGGACAAAGAAGCGATCCTCTACGAGTGTCACCGCGAGTCGCTTGCGGAGGTGCGCCGGCTCCTCAAGGACGCGCGGCAGCACTTCGATACGGCGGCGGAGCAACTCCGCCACGTCGTCCGCGAACACGTTCGCGTGATGACGGAGACGCTGGAAGGCTCGCCGCTCGCATTCGAGGTGACCGCGCTTTCGCCCGCGCATCAGAAACAAGTCATCCAAGCGCGGGACCGGTACGAGCGCGGGGTACGGCGCATCATCGCCCGAGGCATCGCCGATGGCGAGTTCCGCCCGGCGAATCCCAAGACCGCGGCCTTCGCGATCCTGGGCGCCATCAACTGGATCGCTCGCTGGTACCGTCCCGAGGGAACTCTTCACGCACCTGAACTCGGCGCAGAGTTCGCCGATTACTTGGTGGGAGGCCTGACATGTCGCACGCCACAGTGACGCGCCACTTTGCGACGCGGCCGTCGGACAGCTTTTCGTTTGCGGAAGTCCTCTACGAAAAACGTGACGGCGCCGCCCGCATCACGATCAATCGACCGCACGCATACAACGCGTATTCGACGCAGACCCTGGAGGAGTTGGCGACCGCGTTTCGAGACGCAAGCTTCGATGACGCAGTCGGCGTCATCGTTTACACGGGAAGCGGCGACCGCGCGTTTTGCACCGGCGGGGACGTCAAGGAGTACGCGGAAAGCTACGTCGCGACACCGCGCGACTACTGGAAGTACATGGCGCTCTTCCGCGCATACATCGAAAGCATCATCAACACGGGGAAACCGGTCGTTGCGCGCTTGAACGGGATGGCGGTGGGTGGAGGCAACGAGAGCCAGTTGGCGTGCGACCTCACGGTCATGGCGCAGCACACAATGATCAAACAGGTGGGTACGCACGTGGGATCCGTGGCATGCGGCGGGTCCACACAATGGCTGCCGCTGGTGGTGGGCGACAAACGGGCGCGCGAGATCCTGATGTTGAACGAACCGATCCCGGCGCTCAAAGCACTGGACTGGGGTCTCGTCAATTGGGTTGTCCCCACGGTCAGGCGCGGAGACGAGTGGATCGAGGAGGCGAACGCCGACGAAATCCGTAAGGCGCAGAAAAAACAAGAAGGATTTCAGATCGATCTCACGCGCCTAGACCAGTTTGTCGACGGTCTCGTAGGGCGGCTGCTCGCGTCGTTCCCGGAGTGCACGCGGTACACCAAACAGCAAGTCAATTTCTGGAAGGACCTTGCCTGGCACTCCACCGTTCGGCACGCGCAGGATTGGCTCTCGTTGCACTACGCGTGTTGGGAGCCCATCGAGGGGATGCAAGCGTTCGTGGAGAAGCGACCCGCGCGGTATGCGATGTTGCGCGAGCGCGCGGCCGGGAATGGCTCCTCGGAATCCCCGTGGGGCGCGGCGTTGTTGACGTGCGGCGCATGTGGCGCCAAGAACCTCCCGGCGGACCACCGGTACTGTGGGGTATGCGGCCAACCGCTCTCGTAACCGGCGGGGGACGAGGTATCGGCCGCGCCGTCGTGGAGGCGCTCGCTCGCGACGCATGGGTAGCGGCGTTTGACGTCGCGTTTCCGCATTCGTCGACCGCCGCCGACCTGATTGTCGAGGTGAACGTGACGGACGCCAGAGCGGTTGCAAGAGCCGTCGAACAGGTCGCGGCCGAGCGAGGTGGACTCGATTGGGTCATCTGCGCGGCCGGGATTGTCCGTGATCGG
>JBFHWR010000020.1:0-20140 GCA_041599395.1 Gemmatimonadales bacterium
CTTGTTGCGATTCGGGCTCATTCCGGAACTCGTGGGACGACTCCCCGTACGCGTCTCGCTCGACGCGCTGGACGAGAGCGCGCTGATCAAGATCCTGATCGACCCAAAGAACGCCCTCACCAAACAGTACAAGAAGCTCTTTGAGCTGGAGAACGTCGGCCTGACGTTCGAGCCCGATGCGCTGCATGCGGTTTCCGAACGGTCTCTCAAACTCGGGACTGGAGCCAGGGGCCTTCGGTCGATCCTGGAGGAGATCATGACCGAGATCATGTTCGATCTTCCCGATCGAGATGACGTTCGCGAAGTCGTGATCACAAAGGAATGCATTACCGAGGGTCGGAGCCCGCTGTACGTGACGGGCGGGGGCCGGTCGAAGAAAGAGGCCTGACCACAGTCCGGTTCGTCGGTAGCTTCCCGGCCGCCGACTTCTCTACGGATCAACCGCGTCCGGAAATCGCCTTCGTCGGCAGATCGAATGTCGGCAAGTCTTCCCTGATCAATGCGTTCCTTGGGCGCCGCGCGCTTGCGCACACCAGCAAGACGCCGGGCAAGACTCGCCTCTGCAACGTCTTTGCGGTGGAGGACTTCTATCTCGTCGATTTGCCCGGCTACGGATTCGCCCGCCAGCCCAAGGGCGTGCGGCGCGGTTTCGCCCGTCTCCTTCGCGAGTATCTTTCCACCCGACGGCAACTGGTCGGTGTGGTGTGGCTGCTGGACATTCGGCGCGACCCTTCGCCGGACGACCTTGCGATGGCTGGTGTGTTCGCCGCACGCGAGCTCCCGATTCTCATCGCCATCACCAAGGCCGATAAGCTGCCGAGGGGCCGGCGAACGAGCCGCGGGCGGGCGCTTCAGGTTGCCGTCGGGGTGACGGAGGACCAATGCATTCTGACGAGTGCGAAAACCAAGGAGGGACTCGAAACGCTCCGCGACGCCGTTCGCGCATGCGTAGCGTCATCGCAGAGCGGCTGACATCGGTGATGCGGGCTTCGGGCCTGGTTCTCCTCGCCGCCGTCACCGTGCTGCCCTGCTGCGCGCGGGCGCAGGACTCGGTCGCGCCGCCTGTCGACCTGCCACCCGTCGGATTTGGCACGCTGGGACAGGACGACATCAGTCTGCGGTTTCAGACGCCGAATTTCTTGATCAGCATCATGCCGCTCGATGAACGAATCATCCGACTGCTGGCTCCAGACACACATGCGTCGTTACAGCGTCTCCTGGAAGCGAGGCAAAGCGAGGTCGAGGAGGCCGCGCGGCGGCAGGGCATCCGCACGCCGACCCTCTTTCTCGTCACCTTCTTCGGGAAGCAGGACCACGCGAGATTCGACCCCGAGGCGCTCACCGTGACCAGCCAGAATCGCTTCTTCCGGGCGGCGGAGCTGTTACCGGTGTCTCCCGGATTCGATGACCGCCAGTTGCGGCAGCGGGAAACGGCCACGGCGATCTACATGTACGATGACGGCATCCGACTGTTTGACCCACTCACGTTCTCGATCGCGGGGTTGTCGACGGACCAGTGGGAAGGGATCTTGCGCACGATCGACCGCGAGCGGTCATCGGTCGATGCACGGGCCGCGGCCGCTCGAAGGCCGTCGTGACACAGCACCGACACGAACTCCCTCTTAAGGATAGGACAGCATGGTTCAACGTCCGCTGCGTCGCCTATCGCTTCCCGAGGCTACCGGGCAGGTGTTCGATTCCTGGCTGGACGAGATCGAGGAGCGCCTAGCTGACCAAAACTGCGACCGAAACCTGCTGTGCCGCGACGTCCTGTTCGACATCTACTACGGAAACCAGGCAAGCTACGAGGAGCGACTGGATGATCCCGGGGCCTCGCTGGGCGCCCGAGCCGCGCTGCTTGCCTTGGATCCACGAAACATCACCCTCGAGCCGGAATACTACGACGAAGTCGACGCGGAGCAGTATGCGCGAGTGAAGCCGCTGCTGTGGCTGTGGCAGAGCTTTGACCGGTCGCCGCTGGGCGGGGGAAATGTCGATGTCGGCGTGCGTCTCCGGCGCATCCTTGCCAAGCATATCTTTCGGCGCTGCGGCGAGCGCTTCAAGTGCTTTCAATTCGTCGAGTTTTCCTTCGGGTACAACATGGAGGTGGGGGACGGCGTCGTGGTACACCGTCACGTCTTGCTGGATGACCGAGGCGGCATCGAACTCGGCAACGGGACGTCGATCGCCGACTACGCCAACGTGTACAGCCACTCACACAGCATCGCCGATCAGCAAGACGTCACGGACCAAAAGACCATCTTGGAAGATGGCGTGCGGGTCACGTACCATGCGACCATCCTGGCCGGCGTGCGGGTGGGCACCCAGGCGATGATAGGGGCGGGGGCTGTGCTGACCAAGGATGCGAAGCCCTGGCATCTGTATCTCGGGGTTCCTGCGCAGGCCAAATTGGTCAAGCCGAACGCGCCGGCGGAGTTTCGGGAGGAGACGCAACGGGCGTGATCGGATGGGCGCTCGCCGCGGTGCTGGTTCTCGCCGCCGCAGCGCTCGGGTTTCGGCTGGGCCGCCGCAGCGCGTCCGCGCGGTACGAAGCGGCCATGGGCGCCGCGCGCCAGGAACTGGTGCGACGCATCAACGAGCTGTTTGCATTCCAAGAGCTGTCGTTCTTGCTAGCGGGATCCGTGAACGTCGATCCGGTTGTCGAGCAAGTGACGGGCTACGTCTCCAAGTTCGTGCAATCGGACGGGGCACTGCTCGCCCTTACGGCTCGCGGGCGCTCGTCGCTCCGGGTGGCCGCCGCCAACGGCGTGCTCGCGGATCTGGTTGGCCAGGAGTTCGCCGCATCTGATGCCGGGATGATCGGCGACGCCATGGAACACGGTCATGTGGAAGTTGCACACGCGGACGACGAAAACACGCCGCTTCTGATCGCCGGGCGCGAATTCGAAATCGTCACCGTGGCGCCGCTTGCGGTGCACGACGAGACCGTTGGCGCGCTCGCGATCGTCAAACAGTCCCGCCAACCGTTCAGTGCGGAGGACCTGAGACTGGCAGCGACGGTTGCGACTCATGCTGCCGTCGCCCTCCAAAACGCGCGCTTCTTCGAACTCGTCAAGACCGGGAAGGAGCAGTGGGAAGCCACGTTTGACGCGCTTTCCGCAGGGGTTGCAGTGGTCGACCGCGAGAACCGCATCCGGCGAGCGAACCGCGCGCTCGCGGGGATGCTGGATGAGCCCGTCCAGCGGGTGATTGGCCATGACCTGGGCGCGGCACTATTGGGGGACAGCGACGACCTGCGCGATCTATTGGACGCCGTGCGGCAGCGTCGCGAAAGCCACCCCGTCACGCGGCAGTCCGCGTCGCTTGGGAGGACGTTCCGGACGAGCGCCGCACCCATGCCAGGCGCTGGCCGCGGGTGGGTGGTGGCGATGGTCGAAGACGTCACCGAACGCGAGGCGATGGAGGCGCAGCTCATTCAGCACGAAAAGCTTGCCGCGGTGGGGCAGCTCGTTTCTGGAGTCGCCCACGAACTCAACAACCCCATCACCTCGATCGCCGGGCTGTCGGAGTTCCTGTTGGAGCGGGGGATCGACGGCGCGGCCGGCGAGCAACTTGCGCTCATCAGCGAGCAGGCCGATCGCGCGGGCCGCATCGTCCAGAACCTGCTGGCGTTCGCGCGGAAAGGGCCTTCGGAGATCGCACCGGCCGATCTGAACGAGATCGTCCGCCGTACGGTGTTGCTGACCCGGCACGAATTCAAGCTGCGGGAAACCAAGCTGGAGGTTGACCTGGCAGCCGATCTGCCCAAGGTCCTGGGCGATCGGTATCAACTCCAGCAGGTGGTCCTGAACCTGCTGACCAATGCGATCGACGCGGCCGAGTGCTCCCCAAAGGGCGCGCCGCGGTTCGTGCAGGTCACGACCATCAAGGGCCGGCGCCGCGTGATCCTGCGGGTCACCGATTCCGGCCCGGGTATCCCGGGCCCGGTGGCTCGCCAGATCTTCACCCCCTTCTTTACCACCAAGGGACCTGATCGCGGGACCGGCCTCGGCTTGTCGATCACGTATCGCATCGTCGAGGGGCACGGTGGCAACATCCGGTTCCGCGCTGCCGACCACGGCGGAGCAATCTTCGAAGTCGCGCTACCGCCGCAAGCAACCGGATCGGAATCCGACGGCTCGGCTCCTCACACCCCGCCGGCCGATTCGTCGCCGGCACCCCACACGTCGGTTTCCTGAACGGGTGTCGGAGCACCGACCGGCACCGACGCGCATCTCTTGAGCGGCCTCACCGTGCTCCCGAGACCGACCACGATGCTCCCAAATGATGCGATGCTCCCGTGGGAGCACCGCAAGATGGCTGGAAAAATGGGCGGTTTGGGGGCGGACCCGGCTAGTGCAGGTGCTGGTGGCGCCGCCCGATCACCGACCGAAGCCGGGCCGAAAGGGCGCGGGCTCGGAACGGTTTGGAGAGGAAGTCGACCGCTCCCATCTCGAAGACACGTACCTCGTTGTCCTCTTCACCCCTCGCTGTGAGCACGACGACCGGGATGTGCTCCATCTCCGGGCGGGACCGCAGGTGCTCCAGCACGCCGAAGCCATCCAGTCCGGGCAGGTGTAGGTCGAGGACAATCACGTCCGGAGCATCGCGGTCCACCAGGTCCAGAGCCTCGACTCCGTCCTTGGCTTCCAGCACGGTGTATCCGTCCCGCTCCAGGAGATCGCGCATCACGCGGCGGAGTTTGTCCTCGTCATCGACCAGGAGCACCTTACCCCCGCGCGGCTCAAACGCCTCCGCGCCGTCGACCAATTCGAAGTCCACCACGTCGAGCCGGTCCTCGGAGACGGACGCCGACGCCGGCTTCGCAATTGGGAATACTTGGAGCGGTTCGTCTTTCCGAACCGCAGGGGTTTCCCCGCTGGTTCGGCGACCGGCCAGAACCCGTGGCTCCCCGGCCAGTTCCTGCGGAACGTCCACCACCCGCAGCAGTTCGTCTATAGTGGATTCGCCGCGGAGAACGTGCGACAAACCACTCTCCCACAGCGACCGCATCCCGCCGGCCCGCCCGGCCTCGGCAATGCGAACGGCACCCTCGCCTCGCGAGATGCGCCGCTCCACCTCCGGCGTCAACTTGAGAATCTCCACGATCGAAAAGCGCCCCCGGTACCCCGTCATTGCGCACTCGGGACATCCCACCGCCCGGTTGAGCACGGTTCCTTCGGGAACCCACTCCCGGATCTTCGGGGGCAGCGGATCGGTCCACACCCCCTTGCACGTGGGACACAAGGATCGCATCAGCCGTTGAGCAATCACTCCCCGCAGCGAGGCCGCGATCTTGAAACTCTCGAGCCCGATGTCGACCAGCCGTGTCACCGCGTTGGCCGCATCGTTTGTGTGAAGCGTAGACAACACCAGGTGGCCGGTCAGCGACGCCTGCACGGCTATCTGCGCCGTCTCCAGGTCACGCACCTCCCCGACCAGCACGACATCGGGATCCTGACGGAGAATCGAGCGCAACGCCGATGCAAAGGTGAGACCGGTTCGCTCGTTCGTCTGGACCTGTACGATTCCCGGCATGCGGTACTCCACCGGGTCCTCGACGGTGACGATGTTGACACCTTCGCTCTGCACCTTCTGAATCGCCGCGTAGAGGGTGGTGGTCTTCCCCGACCCGGTCGGTCCGGTGACGAGCACGATCCCGTCGCGATTCTCGAGCATCTCGTGAACCGCTTTCACCTCCATGGTGTCGAGGCCCAGCGAGTCGAGCTCCAGAATGTTCCGCGACGCGTCCAGGATGCGGATGACGACCTTTTCACCCACAGCCGCAGGGAGCGTGGAAATCCGCAGGTCAACCGGTATCCCGTCAACCGCGACGCGGGCCCTGCCATCCTGAGGCCGCAGCCGATCGGCGATATCCAGACCGGAGATGATCTTGATCCGAGAGATCAGCGGTAATCCCGCAGCACGCGGGATCTTCATGTGTTCCCGCAATACGCCGTCAATCCTGAACCGCACGGCGATGCCGCCTTCTTCGGGCTCGATGTGAATGTCACTCGCCCGAGCCAGAATACCCTCTGATATAATGAGATCGACCAACCGGACGACCGGCCGCTGTGCCGCATCCGCCGCCGCCGTAGCCAGATCCTCTTCCTCAGCCTGCTGGAGCTGCGTGATCTCCGATTCCGTGTCGATGCCCTCGATGATTCGGTCGAGCACGTTCTCCGGACGATAGAACTCGTCGATTTTCTCCTGAATTCGTGTGGGGCTGGCCAGGGCGATCCGCACTTCCCGACCCGTCGCGAAGGCCAATGTTTTTTCGCAATCGAGGTCGAACGGGTTTGCTGTTGCAACTTCGAGATGCGATTCGCTGAGTCTGAGGGGGAGAATATGGTATTGTCGCGCATACTGCTCCGGCACCGCCGCTCGCGCACTGCGCTCACTCAGCGTGAGGTCCGCGATGGGCAGCTGGAACCGCTGTGCGAGGACCTCGAGTATCTGCCGGTCCGTCACAAACCCCGCGTCGACGACGGACTGCCACAACTTCCCAGATACGTACCGCCGGTTGCGTACACCCTGGAGTGCGTCAGACCCCATCAGTTCCGCCAGCATTGGGGCCAACCATTCATCGGTAAACTGGGCTACCTGTGCCTCCTTGCTCAATGAGCGCACGTACATCGCGCTGATCGGCGCGACCAGTGAAGATAGATCCGCGGACAACGTCCCGCTAGGAACCAGACAACGCTCCAACAACCATAAATATGCAGCACAACTACAACACACCCCATAAGTCGCGCCGGATGTCGAACACCACGCCCACTCGCGGATTGCGCACACTGATCGCGAAATCGGTGCGAAACAAACCGTAGAGCCACTCGACTCCGACGCCCACAACACCCCGCACGCCATTCGTGGCGGTCCACGGGACCGGATCTCGCAACGCTCCACGCATCCAACCTGCAGCCACGAACGGCGCGAGCACGATGCGATCAGTCGTAACGAGTGGACCGAGTGCGAAGTCCGGTGTCCTGACGGGCACCCGCCATTCGAGCGACCCAAACGCACCGTACCTCCCACCCCACGCCCGAAACGGTTCGCTGACCAATGACGCCCTGCCCCCCAAGACGAAGCTCCGGTGTCTGGGCAGTTCCGCCGAACCCCACCCTCCCCAGCCCCGAAGGACGAGATCCGTGCGGCCGATGTCGACCCGGGTTTGGCCGGCCCCGCGCACCCGCACGTATCGCGTGCCGGCCCCCGTTCCCGCTTCGAACTCGAGGGTCCCGTCCCACCCACCGCCCGCAACCAGACCCGATGGCCGACGCGTCACGCCAACCTTCAACGCGCCAAACGTCCCGTCTCCCAACGCGGCGTTGGGTCTGAAACTCCCCGTCACCGGTGACGCGCGCACCTCGACACTCATGATCTCCTGAACTGCGGTCTTCACCCACCCGATCACCCGGTTCCGCAGCTCGCCGCGGACCTCCAGCTCCGCTGACGTCACGAGCACGTAGTCACCAAAGTCATGACCGGATTCTTGCGCCACGAACGAATTGAGCAGCGGCGCGATGACGGGCTCGTCACCGATATCGCGAATCTCACGCGCCAATTGGACGGCGAACGTCGTCTCATCGGCTCGCACTCGACCGGTCACGCGAGCTTTGAACCGCTCGTCGGCCACACCGTATGACCCCCACAGCTCGACGGCGGCGTTGCCCTCACCCGGGCGGACGGTGAGGCCCACTCCGGGTGCAAGCCCTTCCACACGATTGAAGTGCAGCAAGTCGGAAAGTGAGGCTGCTCCCACCCGCCGCGCGGGCAACCCGGTCAAGAGGCGGTCGGAGGCGAGTCGGCGTACATCCGAGCGCACGGCGTCTAGATCGACGGCGCCTAACGGCCCCGTAATCTCCTCGATTGCGTCGTCGAGCGATTGGTCCCACGGGAAAGCGTCGCGCGCCGCCGCGGGTAACGCGACAATCTCGGAACCGACAAAGACGCCGGCCGGCGTTCCGACATTGAACCGGTAGTCGTCGATGGTCCACCGGCTGCGGATGATGCCGCGCGCGGGAAGATCCAGCCACGACGACCGCCGGCGAATCTCTGTTTCCTGGTGACGGGGCAGCCAGTACGTTCCGTCCCACAGTGCGTTCTCCAGGTGAACAGTGATGTCCTCCAGCGTCGGATCGACATAGGCGGTCCGAGTAAACGTGAACCTGAATCGCACCAGGGCCGACGTTTCGATATCGATAAACAGCGATCCGACGATTCCCGCATCATCGAGGCTTTTTGGCCGGGTCTGGATTTCAAAGACACGCACGTCTCGACCGGGTAGGCGGATGGTGAGGGAATCGCGTATCGCATAGTCATAGATCT
The DNA here is from genome assembly GCA_041599395.1 of Gemmatimonadales bacterium. GTDB lineage: Bacteria > Gemmatimonadota > Gemmatimonadetes > Gemmatimonadales > GWC2-71-9 > JBFHWR01. The sequence goes on from JBFHWR010000020.1 coordinate 8,329, forward strand.
CGGGACCCGCCCGGGACAGGGGATGCGGCACGTCGTTGACTTCATCGTTGTGCCCGAGCCCGATGCGGTCACCGAAATTGTCCATCACGATTCCCAAGTGATCGCGATGGTATTGGATGTCAGTGGGAAGATCCGACCGGTCTCGCCAGCCGATGATTCGCTGTTTGCGCCCCCCCGCCGCTGTCCAGTAGACCTCCAGCTCCAATTGATCACTCTTGATCAAGCTCGGGGGGCCGGCGAGACCTTCTCCCAATTGCCCGAAAAAGAACACGAAGCCGTGGGCCCGCGCCTGATAATCTCGCAGTCCACCGTCGACCGAAGCCGCTCGCTGTTGGATGGCGCGGGCGACGAGCCGGCTGACGGCCGGGCTGTTCCACTCTTGGGCTCGCACCGGAGCGGACCACGCTAACAGCAGTGCGCCCATGATCGCAACGCCCGCGACGCGGATACCAAACCGGAAACCGGTTGGAGCCTCGATGGCGGTGATGCTGCGCATTAGCTTGTTTGCAAGCGCGTGCCCTCCGAAACCGGGCCGGCGTGCGGTGTGCCTCTGAGGCTCAGCGGAAACCATACACTAAGATGCCACATTTCAGCGGCGTCGCCTCGAGGGGCGAGCCGGCCTCGCAGATGCCCATGTGATTAGCGAACTCACGTTTGAAGAGTACCGAGAACTCGCCAAGCCGGGCGGCGTCGTTCCGATTGCCCGGGCGTTTTCTGCCGATGCGCTCACTCCCGTCGCGGCATATGCCGCGGTGGCCCGACCTCCCTTCAGCTTCCTGCTCGAATCCGTGGTCGGTGGCGACCGATGGGGGCGGTACACGTTCTTGGGAACGGAACCTCGAGAAGCGTGGTGCTATCGCCATGGTGCGGTCTCGCGGTGGACTGCGATTGGTGGTTGGGAATCACCGGCTGCGTGCCGTGATCCCCTCTCGCACCTGGCGGGAGCGCTTCGCGCACAGGTTCCCATTCCGGTAGCCGGTTTGCCCCCGTTCACTGGCGGCGCCGTCGGATACCTCGGGTACGACATCGTGCGACGGATGGAGTCGCTTCCGGGCGGTCCTACGGACGATTTGCGCCTCCCGGACGCCATGTTCGTCATTGCGGACACACTCGTCGTCATCGACAACGTCTTGGCGCAAACCATCGTGATCGCAAACGCAACGAGTCAGCCACTCGCGAGTCGTCGGGAGCTGGCCCGCGAATATGCCCGCGCCACTGACCGCATCGACGTTGCCCTGGCGCGGCTCAGCGACCCGCCGACGCTCGCGCCGCTCCGGCACGATCCATCGGCCTCTCTCGCGTTCACGAGTCCGTATCCTCGTCGGCAATTCGAACGTGATGTCCTGCAGATCAAAGAGCACATCGCTGCAGGCGACGTGTACCAGGCCGTGTTGTCGCGCCGCCAGGACCTCGCACTGGAGACCGACCCGCGCCGTGTCTACCGATCGCTTCGCGCCTTGAATCCAGCCCCATACCTGTATCTCCTCGAACTCGGCGAGGTCGCCATCGCGGGCAGTTCCCCGGAGGTACTCGTCAGGGTCCAGGACGGCGAGATCACCGTTCGCCCAATTGCGGGCACCCGCCCCCGCGGGGCCACCTCCGGGGAAGACGAATCCCTGGCGGCCGATCTCCTCTCGGATGAGAAGGAGTTGGCCGAGCATACGATGTTGGTCGACCTCGGTCGGAACGACGTTGGTCGCGTCGCCGAGTACGGGACGGTTTGCGTGACAGAAGACAAGGTGATCGAGCGGTATTCGCACGTCCAACACATCGTGAGCGAGGTGCGGGGCCGGCTCCGACCCGGGCTCGACGCGCTCGACACCCTCGGCGCCTGTTTTCCGGCCGGTACGGTTACCGGCGCCCCAAAGATCCGAGCCATGCAGATTCTCGACACGCTCGAGCCCACCCGGAGGGGGCCGTACGCGGGGGCGGTGTGCCACATCGGGTGGGGAGGGTTGAGCGTCGACACTGCAATTACCATCCGGACTGCTGTTCTCACAGCTAAAAACGCTTATGTTCAGGCGGGAGCGGGGATTGTCGCCGACAGTGACCCGGCCCGTGAGTTCCAGGAGACCCAGGATAAAGCGAATGCCATCATGCGCGCGCTGGAGATCGCCTCGTCCGACTAGCGCTATCGGGTCACCGTGAACGCCGTGCGACTTCTCAGCGAGACTCGTGGTCAAGCGATCGAACTGCGTGACGGAAAAACAGGCGTCGTAGGCCGCGCGCACGATTGCGACTTCCCGATCCTCGACCCGTCCATCTCCCGACGTCACGCCGAGGTGTCGTTCACCGACGGCACGCTGCGGATCAAGGACCTGGGGTCCAGCAACGGGACCTATGTCAACGGGAAGCGAAAGTCGGACGTGGCCGTCAAACCCGGCGACGTGATCACCTTTGGCAGGCTGGAGTTTACGGTGCGCGGTGACGCGACACCAGCCGACGCGGCGCCACCTGTGAAACATCCCGTCGCTGAAACGACCATCGTCCGGCAGGTGCCGGTTGATGCCCTGGGCGACGCTCGCACCGCCAGCAGGACATCTCTGCCCGCGTCAACCTCTCGGGAAGCACAGCTCCACCTCATCGGGATCGCCAAGGAGCTGACCCGCACGGGGGACATCGATCGGCTGCTCGAACGGTTTGCCGACGTGACGCTCGAGATCATGGATGTCGATTGCGTTTCCCTTCTCTTGCTGAACCCTGAGACCAATGCACTGGAACCACGCGTCAGCAAAAGCAAATTCGGCGCCGGCCTCCAGGTCCGTCGCGTGCCCACGTCCATATCGAACCGGGTAGTCGGCGAACGCATCGCCATTCTCACCGACAACGCTGCCGCCGACGTGCGCTTCAAGGGGTCGTCGATTGTCGTGCAGAGTGTTCGGAGCGCGATGTGCACGCCGCTCATGGGGCGGGATGGCTCCGTGCTCGGTGTGTTTTACGTGGACAATCGCACAGCGAACCAGGCGTTCGTCGATGAAGATCTAAGCTTCCTCATTGCGTTTGCCGGCATTGCGGCCGGCGCCATTGAGCATCGCCGATCGGCGAAGCTGGCGTCGCTCACGCGGCACGTCGCGCCCGAGGTCGCGACGGCCATATCGGCTCGCGAGGAATCCCCCGAGTTCCCAAAAGGGGCGCACGACGTCGCTGCCATCGCGGCCCAACTCGATGGGATCGGAACGCTTGCTGAAAAAAAAATGGCCGACGCCGGTATGGGGTTTCTCGCCCACTACACCAGGGCCGTGACGAAGCTCGTCTTTGCGGCGGGCGGAACCATCGACCGTGGCATCGCCGGCGACATCTTGGCGTTTTGGGGCTTGCCCGTGCCCGACGCCGCCGCCGCGCATAAAGCGCTCGACACTGCAAAAGCACTCAAGGAACTGGTTGACCGCTTGAACAAGCGATGGTTGGATGATGCGACCGCCCCCCCGCCGGTGACGCTCCGTATGGGGTTGGCGTACGGTACCGCTGTCGGCGAAAACATCGGAAGCAAGCAGAACCCCGAATACGGCGTCGTGGGTCGGCCGGTCGATGTGGCTAGGCGACTCTGCGCCCGAGCTGCACCCGGTGAGACCCTTGTCACGTCGCCGCTGCTCGAACTCGTTGCCACGCAGCCCCCCGCGGACGCGACAGAGCCACTCCACACGCGTGGCGCGGATTCCGTGGATGTCTATCGACTCAACTTGTGATGCACGCCGGCCGCGGCGAGCAGATCAGACGCGAGCCGGAGCGGCAGACCCATCACGCTGAAGAAGTCACCCTCGATTCGTTCCACCAACAGTCCGCCGCAACCTTGCACCCCGTAACTACCGGCTTTGTCCAGCGGCTCCCCGGTTTCCACGTACGCACGAGCGGTCTCCCGCGAGAACGGACGCATCCAGACTCGCGTGACGTCGACCCGATCCGCTACATGGTCCCGGTGCGCCAGCGCGACACCGGTCACGACCCGATGCATCCGCCCTGCCATCCGGCAGAGCATCTCTTCCGCATCCTGCGCAGAGGCGGGCTTGCCCAGAACGTCTCCGGCGAGAACAACGAGCGTGTCCGCCGCGAGGACGGGAGTCTTGGGATGGCGTGCAGAAACGGCGGCGGCTTTCTCCCGCGCGAGCCGGACGGCCGTCTTCTCGGGAAGCTCACCGGGCCGGACCTCTTCCTCGATACCCGCGGGATCGACGAGGTGGTCGATCCCGATCATCTTCAGCAACTCCCGTCGGCGCGGTGAGCGGGACGCCAAAACGATCATCGGTCGATAATCACGGTCACGGGCCCATCGTTCACTAATTCGACATCCATCATTGCGCCGAACTCACCCGTCGCGACTGGCACGCCGCGCGAACCGAGCGTGCGAACAAATCGGTCGTAGAGCCGCTCGGCATCGTCGGGGTTTGCGGCATGTACGAACGAGGGTCTGCGTCCCCGAGTCACGTCGCCGTACAGCGTGAACTGCGAGACCACGAGCACGGATCCGGCCACGTCCCGCACATCCCGATTCATGCGGCCGGCTTCATCGGCAAACACCCGCAAACCAACGATCTTGTCCGCCATCCACTCGATAGCCGGTTCACCGGTCTCGGTCCCATCGGCCTCGGCAAATCCGACGAGCACCAACAAGCCCTGATCGATCGCCCCGACGACCCTGCCGTCAACTGACACCGATGCACGCGAAACCCGTTGCACGACGACGCGCATAGTCCGCACCTCACTCGACCGTAACCGACTTCGCCAGATTGCGGGGACGATCGACGTCACAGCCCCGCCGCACCGCGATGTAATACGCGAAGAGTTGGAGCGGAAGCACGCTCAACACCGGTGTCAGCGCGTCGATTGTCTCGGGGATCTCGAAGACATGGTTCGCAAGCTCGACGATCTCCTTGTCCCCATCCGTCACAACCGCCAATATCTGCCCTTGACGCGCTTTCACCTCTTCCAGATTCGAGAGAATCTTCCGGTGCACCCGGTCTTTGGGTGCGATCGCCACGACGGGCATCATATTGTCGATCAGCGCGATCGGTCCGTGTTTCATCTCGGCGGCCGGATATCCCTCGGCGTGAATGTACGAGATTTCCTTCAACTTGAGGGCGCCTTCGAGCGCGACAGGAAAGTTGTACCCGCGCCCGAGATATAGCGCGTTCTGCGCCCGCATGAATGCTTCCGCGACGGATTCGACCTGCGCTGCACGATCGAGCACCTGTTGCACCTGTTCGGGGAGCCTGGCCAGGGCCCGGACGACTTCACGGCCCTGCAGCACGGACAACGCGCGAAGGCGTCCCAGGCGCAACGTCAACAGCGCCAAGGCAACGACCTGGCTCGTGAACGCCTTTGTGCTCGCGACGCCGATCTCCGGGCCGGCATGAATGTAGATGCCGCTGTCGACCTCGCGTGCCACGCTGCTCCCGACCACATTCACCACGCCCACGGTCCGCGCCCCGCGTCGTTTGGCCTCTCTGACGGCGGCGAGTGTGTCGGCTGTCTCACCGCTCTGCGAAATCCCGACAACCAGCGTCTTCTCGTCAACCAGCGGGTTGCGGTAGCGGAATTCCGAGGCGTACTCAACCTCGACCGGGATGCGCGCGAGTTCCTCCAACATGTACTCGCCGATCAAGGCCGCATGCCACGACGTCCCACAGGCTGTGAGCACCACGCGGTCGAACGCCAGCAAATCGCGATCCGTCATGTGCAGCCCGGACAAGCGCGCGCTTCCCGCATCTTCGAGCAGACGCCCGCGGAGCGTGTCGCGGATGCTCGAAGGCTGTTGCATGATCTCCTTCAGCATGAAGTGGGCGTAGCCGCCACGCTCGATCGTCTCCAGATCCCACTCGACCGTGCTCACGAGCTTTGCAACGGGCATCTTCTCCTGGTCGGTGATGCTGTAATCATCCGCAGTCAGCACGGCAACCTCGCCATCTTCGAGGTACACCACCGACCGCGTGTGCTGGATCAACGCCGCCGCATCCGACGCAACGAAATGTTCGCCGTCACCGACACCGACGAGCAACGGAGAGCCATGACGTGCCGCAATCACGACGCCCGGCTCGCGGCTCGAAATGACGGCGATGCCATACGCGCCTTCAACCTGCTGTAGCGCAGCGGCAACGGCTTGTTGGAGAGAATCCTGATAGAGCTGCTCGATGAGATGGGCGAGCACTTCCGTGTCGGTTTCCGACCGGAACTGGTGTCCGCGCCGCATGAGGACCTGGCGGAGTGCGGGGGCATTCTCGATGATCCCGTTGTGGACCAACGCGATCTGGCCGCCGCAGTCAGTATGCGGATGCGCATTCAATTCGTTGGGCTCTCCGTGCGTGGCCCAGCGCGTGTGCGCCAGGGCGATCCGTCCGCGGGGAGCCTCCGGCAAGGTGGAAAGCAAATTGTCGATGCGCCCGGGAGCCTTGTACACCGAAAGTCGCCCGTCGTCAATCAACGCGAGACCCGCCGAGTCATACCCTCGGTATTCGAGCCGCCTCAATCCATCCAGTACCAGCGGCGCCGCGTCTCGCCCGCCAACGTATCCGACGATTCCACACACTATGACGAGCGCTCCGGCTCGAGGGTCCGCTGGGCGGCGGCAACGAGCTGTTGGGCCGCCGCTTTGGAAGGCGCCTCCGCAATCAGCCGAACGATCGGCTCCGTGCCCGACGGACGGACATGGAGCCACGAGTCGTCCCATGACAAGTGGAGCCCGTCCTGTCGGTCAACAGTCGCATCCGGGAAGTGCTGCTCCAATCGACGATACGCCGAGGGGAGATCATCCTGGCGACCGACCTTCGACTTGACGATGGTGTACTGCGGCGCATCGGACACGAGTTGCGAAATCGAGCAGCCCGTCCGCGCCAGCAAATCGAGGATCAGCACTGCAGCAACCGGCGCGTCACGCCCCACGTGCAGCGCGGGCAGCATGACCCCGCCGTTCCCTTCCCCTCCGATGACCGCTCCAATGCGTTGCATCACCCGGGCGACATTGGCTTCCCCAACCGGTGCTCGCTCGACGGTGATCGCAAAGGCCCGTGCCGCATCCGCCACGACCAGCGACGTCGAGAGATTGACGGCGACCGGTCCCCGCTGGTGCGCGAGGACCGCGCGCACGGCGAAGGCGAGCGTGTAGTCTTCCCCGATAGGGTGGCCGCGCTCGTCCACGATTGCCAGGCGGTCTACATCGGGATCGACCGCGATCCCCAGCTGCGCGCCGGACCGCGTCACCGCGTCGCTCAACTCGTGCAAGTTCGCAGGAATGGGTTCCGGCGGTCGAGGGAACCGGCCATCGGTCTCGCCATTGATGACTTCCACGTCGCATCCGAGCTGTTGCAGCAGCGACGGCATGATCGTTCCCCCTGCGCCACGCACGCAATCCAGCGCGACTTTGAGCTGCATGGACCGAATCCTGTCAACATCGACGACGTCCAGCGCGAGCACCGCCTCGATGTGTCGCGCTACGGCTGCGCCGTCGAACACCGCCTGACCAATGCCGTCCCAGGAGGCCCTGGTGACCTTGCCGCGATCCACAACCTCGAAGAGTCGCTGCGCGTTTTCCTGGTCGAGAAACATGCCGTCGGGACCGATGAACTTGAGCGCATTCCACTCCACGGGGTTGTGGCTTGCCGTGATGACGATGCCCCCGGCCGCCCGATGATGCTCCACGGCCAATTGTGCAGTGGGCGTCGGCACGAGGCCGCAATCGATGACACCGATCCCCACCGACTGGAGACCGGATCCGGCCGCCGCCGCGAACATTGCGCCGGACGTGCGGGCGTCGCGCGCGAGCACTACCGACCGCTTGGCCGATCCGTTGGCGATGCTTCCGAACGCCGCGGCGTACCGCGCCACCATCTCCGGGGTGAGATCGACCCCCACGAGCCCCCGCACACCCGATACGCTGGTGATCAGCGTGTTTGACATGACGCGAACATACACGGTCAGGAGCAGCTGACAAAGGCATGAGATGCCACGACTTGCTTGGCCCGACCGCGCAAATCCGTTAGCTTCACCGAACTCCAGACCCCTCCGGTTCCAATGACACGCGTCTACGACGAGGACCTGACGACCGGGTTCGGCACCCGCGCGGTACACGCCGGCCAGCTGCCCGACCCCACCACCGGGGCGATCATGCCCCCAATCTTTCAGACGTCCACGTATGTCCAACCAAAGCTGGGCGAGCATCTCGGGTTCGAGTACGCGCGGACCCGCAACCCCACCCGTGATGCGCTCGAGCGGAATGTCGCCGCGCTCGAAGGCGCGACACACGGCTTCGCATTCGGATCCGGGATGGCGGCGATCGACACCGTGCTTCGGTTACTACAGACGGGCGACCACGTCATTTGCGGCGAAAACGTTTATGGCGGTACCCACCGGCTGATGACACACGTGTTTGAACGCTTCGGGCTCGCGTTCACCTTTGTCGACGCGCGCTCGAGAGAGGCCATTGAAGGAGCGGTCACGCCGGCAACCCGGATGGTTTTTGCGGAAACGCCAACCAATCCCATGATGCGGTTGACAGACCTGGCGGCCATTGGTGAGCTCGGGAGACAGTGGGGGCTGATCACGGTGGTCGATAATACGTTCGCCACGCCGTGCTTTCAGCGCCCAATCGAGTTTGGCATCGAAATCGTGCTGCACTCGACGACGAAATACTTGAACGGCCACAGTGACGTCGTCGGCGGTCTCGTGGTCACGACGAGGGACGATTTGGCCGAGCGACTGGCGTTTCTCCAGAACGCCGCGGGCGCCATTCCCGGACCACAAGACTGCTGGCTCACACTGCGGGGTATCAAGACGCTGGGTGTGCGAATGCGGCAGCACGACGAATCCGGCCGCTCCATAGCCGCCTGGCTCGAGCGACATCCCGCGGTGCAGCGCGTGTATTACCCGGGGTTGGCCAGCCACGAGCAGCACGCGCTCGCGTGCCAGCAGATGCGTGGGTTTGGCGGAATGATCTCCATTGAATTGGGGACGCGGGACCGGACGCAACGGGTTCTCGAACGGCTGCGCATCTTTGCTCTCGCGGAGTCGCTCGGCGGCGTTGAGAGTCTGGTGGGACACCCGGCCTCGATGACGCACGCTTCCGTCCCGATGGAACTGCGTGAAGCGATGGGACTCACCGACAGCTTGATCAGGTTTTCGGTCGGTATCGAGGACGAGCAGGACTTGCTCGAAGACTTGGACCAGGCATTGTCGGTCGCATAGTGCACGCTGAAACCGCTGCGCGCCTGATGCGTACTAGACGGGAGCGGGCAGCGCGGTCGCGGTTTTCTGTTTTCCTGGAGGCGAAGAAACGAGCATGACAGACGCTGGCCTTCCGACCTCACCCACCCGGGTGATTTTGAAAGACATCTCCGCGACCGCCTGGGAACATCCGGCCGATCGCGCGGCGCTGCAAACATTGCGGGCGATTCCCGGGTTCGACGAAGTCATCAAGCGAATCATCGGATTCTTTGGCGAACGCGGTATCCGGCTGCTCTTTCAAGCCAACTCCGTGCGGGTGGGGCCAAAGCAATTCCCGGTGCTGCACGCGCTCATGACGGAAGTCACCAGTACCATGGATTGGCCGGAACAGCCCGAGCTCTACGTGACCCAGACGCCACTGGTCAATGCGGGGGCCGTCGGCGTCCATCACCCGTTCATCGTCATCAACTCCGGGGCGGTGAACCTGCTCGATGAAGAGGAACTGCGCGATCTCATCGGCCACGAGCTGGGACATATCATGAGCGGGCACTCGCTCTACCGCACGGTGCTGTTCATCCTGCTGATTTTCGGGTTCAACAATCTCCCCTTCCTGGCAGGACTCGCACTGCTCCCCATTCAACTGGCGCTGCTCGAGTGGTCGCGCAAGGCGGAACTCTCGGCCGACCGGGCCGGCCTGCTGGCGAGCCAAGATCCCATCGCGACGATGCGGGTCTTTCTGAAACTGGCCGGGGGCGGCACGATGAAGGAGATGGATGTGGAGGCGTTCATGCAGCAGGCCCGCGAGTATCAGGAACTCACCGACGTGGCGGACTCGGTCTACAAGCTCATCAACACGCTGTCACGAACCCATCCGTTCAATACGCTTCGAGCCGCGGAGTTGCAGACGTGGATCTCCGACGGCTCGTACGACCGCATCGTGCGAGGCGAGTACACCCGGCGCGGCCAGGAAGAGGAGGACCGCTCGCTGCGCGACGACATCGGTGAAGCGGCGGCGCACTACGGGAGAACCGCCAAAGAAACGGTGAGCACTGTCGCCTCGGCGGCGAAGCGGGCGGCCGAAGCATTCACCCAGGCCTTCAAGGAAGGCGAGAAGAAATGAGGGTGCTGGTGGTCGGGGGCGGCGGTCGGGAGCACGCGCTGTGCTGGGCACTGGCTCGTTCCGCGACCGTGTTTTGTGCGCCCGGCAATCCCGGCACCGCAATGCTTGGCACGAACATCCCGCTGGATCCCATGGACGGTGAGGCGGTAGCTGCGGCGGTCGCCAAGCACCGCATCGATCTCACGGTGGTGGGTCCGGAGGCGCCACTCGCCGCCGGGCTCGCGGACCATCTGGCGGCGTCCGGCCATCGGGTGTTCGGCCCGAGTCGAGAGGCCACCCGATTGGAGTCGTCTAAGGCGTACGCGAAGCAGGCAATGGAGCAGGCAGGCGTCCCGACGGCGGCGAGCAGGACGTTTACAGACCGGGAAGCCGCCCTCTCCTACATCCGCCACCACCCTGAGCCCCTCGTCGTGAAAGCCTCCGGGCTCGCCGCCGGAAAGGGAGCGATCGTCTGCACGGAGAAAAGGAGTGCGGAAGCAGCCGCGCGCGAGATGTTCGGCGGCAGGTTCGGGGACGCCGGCCGCGTTGTCGTGGTCGAGGAGTATCTGGAGGGAGAGGAACTCTCGGTCCTGGTCCTGACCGATGGGGAGGCCGTCATGGTGCTCCCGCCGTCTCAGGATCACAAGAGATTGGGGGAGGGGGATCAGGGTCCCAACACAGGGGGCATGGGGGCATATTCCCCGGTTTCGCTCGCCGATACGACCCTCATGGCCCGTGTGCTCCGGGAGATCGTCCACCCGATTCTGGAGCATCAGAGGTCCGTGGGAGCACCGTATCGTGGCGTTTTATACGCTGGGATCATGGTGGATGACGCGGGAAATCCAAAGGTGCTGGAGTTCAACTGCCGGTTCGGTGATCCCGAGGCACAGGTCGTGCTCCCAGTCTGCCAAGTGGACCTCGCGGAGCATTTTTGGCGGATCGCTGCCAGTGAATCGTGGCAACCTACCAGCGCCGCCGACACGGGCGGTCACGTCGCGGTCACCACCGTGCTTGCTGCGCCTGGTTACCCGTCGCAGCCAGTCAAAGGGGCCGCAATTTCCCTGCCCTCACCCGAACGGCTCCTGCCCGACACTATCCTGTTTCACGCGGGGACGTCGCATGACGCCTCCGGCGTGCTACGCACCGCCGGGGGGCGCGTCGTGTGCGCCACCGGGTTGGGACCCAGCGTCGAGGCGGCAGCCATTCGGAGCCGCGAGCTGGCGGATGCGGTCGGCTTCGAGGGAAAAGTGTTCCGGCGGGACATTGCCTGGCGCGAGGTCGCCCGTGCCGGAGCTACCTGAGGTCGAAACCATCGTCCGGGACCTGGCCCCCCGCCTCACCGGCCGGTCCTTTCGAAAGCCCCGCCTTCACAAATCCGATGTGCTGCGAGCGGTGAGCCGCCGCCGGTTCCTGCAGGCCGTGCGTGGGGCGTCGATCACGCGCGTCGAACGCCGCGCCAAGCACGTGGTGGTGCTGCTGGAAAACGGGAGCAGGGTGGTGATTCAGCCTCGGATGACGGGAACGCTCATCATCCACCCGGCGCCGCTCGGCGCAGTCGAGCGC
>JBFHWR010000021.1:0-20138 GCA_041599395.1 Gemmatimonadales bacterium
ACGGCATGGGGAACCGCATCCGACACTGTGTGCAGACCAAGGCGTGTCGCATCTTCGGCACGGACCAAGATCGCAAACGTGTTGTTGAATCCGAGCGGCTCCGTCCACTCGAGGTTCCAGCGCTCCTGGTACACGCTGTCCACCATCGCTCGGAGGTTCTCGGCATCGGTGACACCCTCCAGCTGCAGGATGGCGGAGTACGCTGTTCCGGTATACTCCACATACACGTCGAGCTGCCCCGAGATCAGCGCCCGATGCGCGATAAACGAGCCGGCCAGGTTGAGTCGTCGATCGACGACGAGACCCGCCCGCTCAATTTGCTGTGCCACGATCTCCCCAAGGAGCACCGATTCCGTAAAATTCTTCGAACCGACCACGACGCGGTCGTCAGCGCTTCCCCCGCAACCGAACGCAAGCACCAGATAGGCGAACTGCCGGCGCAGTCTCATTGTTTTTCCCGCCAGTCGAGTCGGCGCTCTACGCGATGAAGCAAACCGTCCACCAGCAGTGCGAGCAGCGCAGCGGGAATCGCGCCCGTGAGGATCACCCGATTGTCCACCATCGACAGCCCTCGAAAGATGAACGTGCCAAGCCCGCCTGCCCCGATCGCCGCCGCAATCGTCGCGATACCGACGCCGATCACGGCCGCGACCCGGATCCCCGCGAGGATGACGGGCATCGCGAGCGGTAACTCGACGATACGGAGAATCTGCCGATCGGTCATTCCGAGTCCACGCGCCGCATCCCGCACGGCAGGATCGACGCCCGTAATTCCGGCGTAGGTATTGCGGATCACAGGGAGGAGCGCGTACACAACCAGAGCGATAATCGCAGTTCGGGCGCCGATCCCGCCGATCAGTGGAATGGGAATCAAGAATCCGAACAGGGCGAGACTCGGAATCGTCTGGAAGATGTTGGCGACGGCCAAGACCGGCCCGCGAAACCGTGCCCTGCGCGAGATCATCACGCCCAGCGGCACGCCGATCGCGACCGCGACCAGGGACGACAGCGCGACCATGCCAAGGTGTTCGGCCGACCGAAACAGCACGTCGATCCGGTTTCGCACGAGGTAGTCGAGAAAGCTCATGCCAACTGCTGCAACGAGCGAACCGCCGGCGTCGCATCCGATCGGAACGCCTCTACCGTGCCGGCAAACTTGACCTCGCCCGCTTCCATCACCACAATTCGATGAGCCAACACCATCGCCTCGCGCACGTCGTGTGTGACGAATACGACGGTCTTCTGAAGCCGTCGGACCAGCGTTTTGAACTCGTGTTGTAAATCCGCTCGCGTGACGGGATCGACAGCACCGAACGGCTCGTCACACAGCAGAATCGGCGGGTCGGCCGCCAAGGCGCGCGCAACGCCGACCCGCTGCCGCTGACCACCGGAAAGCTGGTGTGGCAACCGGTTACGGAACTCCGACCCATCGAGACCAACCAGTGTCAGCAATTCGTTCACGCGCGCTTCAGTACGGTCGCTTGGCCAACCACTCAGCCGGGGGACCAAACCCACGTTGTGAGACACCGACATATGCGGCAAGAGACCAATCTCTTGAATGACGTACCCAATCCGCCGCCGAAGTTGCACCGGATCCCATTCGGCCGTGTCCACCCCTTCAACCGACACGGTGCCCGTGCTGGGATCCAACAGCCGATTGATGAGCCGGAGCGTCGTGGTCTTTCCCGACCCGCTGTGACCCAAGAGCACAATCGTCTCACCCCGCCCGACCAAGAGGTCGAGCGGGCCCACGAGCCGCTGCCCGTCGATCGACAAGCTCACATCGGCAAACGCGATGACGGGCGTTTCCTCAGGCATCAAAATGATGAGGAATGCACACAAGCGGTTGCGCCGTGCCGGCAACGGGGCGCCTTCGTGAACAGGTTCGCCAGACTGAAACCGCCCCGCCAGGCCACACGTAGAGAGACTTGACCATGCGTACGTTCGTAATGAGGCTCCTGATCACGGCTTTCGGGCTCTGGGTCGCTGATGCGCTGCTCGATGGAATCCGCTTCGACGGCGTTCCGTCGCTGTGGCTGGCAGCCCTGTTGCTCGGGCTGGTCAACGCATTCATCCGGCCCGTCGTCGTCCTCCTAACCCTGCCGTTCACGCTCCTGAGCTTGGGGCTCTTCATCTTCGTGATCAACGGGCTCATGGTCCTGATCGTCGCCTCGCTCATGCCCTCGTTTCATACCGAGGGGCTCGGATCGGCCATTCTCGCATCGGTGATTGTCGGCCTCACGGGGTGGGCGGCAAACGCGTTCGTCGGCGATCAGAAGTCGGTCAAGGTGCACGTCGCGCGGCGGCACTAGCGGGACGGATCACTCCGCCCGCCGTACACCACTCCCACGACGGCGCGTGAACGACGCCGATTGTCCAGATTCAAGACCACCACCTGTTGCCACGTCCCCAGGGCCAAACGTCCCCCCCTGATCGGGATCGCCAAGCTCGTTTTGAGAAGTGCCGACCGCACGTGAGAGAACCCGTTCCCATCACCCCACCTCGCATCGTGCTCGTAATAGCCGTCCACCGGCGCGACAGCCGAGAGCGCGCGTTCCAGGTCGGCAAGTGCGCCGGATTCGTACTCGATCGTCGTGATGGCACCGGTGGATCCAACGAGCCCAATCACGGCGAACCCCGTTGTGACGCCGGACGCCGCCACCAACTCCTCGACCTCCGGTGTGATGTCGCGATGCCCAAACACCGCTGGAAGATCGAAGGACCATTCCCGCTCGACGGCGGACTGCGTCGTTACCGAGTCGTCCATGATGGGGAAGAACACGCGAGACGAGTCATCAAACAAATGTATCCTGCGCGCCGGCCCGTGGAGAGTCCGCCGCCATCGAGTGGCCGGCGGCCAACGCGGCCGCAGTACACACCGTGTGAAAATGGATATCAACGGTGTCGCGTATGTCGGTGGCATAGCCGCCCGACATCGTCACCGCCACCGGGATGTTTCTCTCCCGAAGCATTCCGATCACGATCCTGTCCCGCTCGGCGAGCCCCTGTTTGCTCACGGCCAGCCGGCCCAGACGATCGCCCTCGTAGGGATCAGCCCCGGACAGATAAATCGCGACGTCCGGACGCACCCGTTCCAGCGCCTCGCGAAGGCCCGCGTGCAACGCGCCCAAGTACTCGGCATCACCCACTCCATCCTCGAGCGAAATGACCAGGTCACCCGCTTCTTTCGTAAACGGGAAGTTGTGGGCCGCGCACAGATCAAACGTGAACACCGTTGGGTCGTCGGCAAACATGCGCGCCGTTCCGTTCCCTTGATGCACGTCACAGTCCACCACGAGCACCTGGTCGACGGCGCGCTCGGCTTGCAGGACGCGGGCAGCGACACCGGCGTCATTGAACACGCAGAAACCCTCACCGTGATCGGGAAAGGCATGATGAGTGCCGCCGGCTAGATTTACCCCAATGCCCTCCGTCAACGCCGAACGACACGCTGCAAGCGTTGCACCGACTGATCTCCTCGAGCGCTCGACGAGTTCGCGTGACCACGGGAAGCCGATGCGCCGAACCTCATCCTGCTCGAGCATTCCGCCGCTCACGCGGTTGACGAACGCGTCGTCATGCACGAGCGACAACGCGTCGTCAGACACCGCCGGGGGCACCCGCAGCGAAGTCGGCGGCACGATACGGGACTCGATGATTCGCCGACGAAGGAGGGAATACTTCTCCATCGGAAAGCGGTGGCCCGCAGGGAGGGGCAGCACGAACTGATCAGTGTAGTAGATTCTCACAGTCTGACGACGGGGCGAAGACCTCGTGAGGATAATCCGGCTCCACGCAACGCGCTAGGCTGCAGAGCCCGAAACGTGCGAGCAATCAGCGCGTATCAGATGACGGACGTACACCATGCACGATCCCATCGAGACAATCGCTAGCGTCGGGGCGTTCCGCCCCCGCCAACCCCGCATGCGGCGCCCGCGCGTATTCGCGTGCCTCATCACTCCGCTCCTCGCCGTTGTGTGCGCGTGTGTGAGAACGCTGCCCGCTGACGAGCTCATCTTTCTCGACGGACGAGCCGTCGCGTCGGGCGGCGATTCGATCCTCGCGATCACCAAAGTCGGCACTCCCGGCGTCCTGCTGAGAAACCGCGAGACGGGTACGCTGGACACGCTCGGGATGGGCGAGCTGACGAGCTCACAACACGTCCAGTGGCAAGGGGGAAAATGGTATGCGTCGGACGTGACCAACGGGCGTCCCTCGATCGTTGTCTTTTCCGCCGACGGATCGGTCGAACGTCGCGTTCCGCTCGAAGGCATCGCATCGGCGCCGCATCAATTCGCGATCTTGCCCGACGGACGCATTGTCGTCGAGGCGCCGGACGGGCAGCTCATCGCACTGAAGGACGGGGAGTCGAGCATGTTTGCGCTCACGCAACGCAGCCCGCGGAGCGGATTCCTCGTCGCCGCCAAAGGCGGCGTGCTCCATGCTATTCCGGATCGCACTATCACCCTGTATAACGCGCTCGGCAGGATTCGCTGGCGGTTGGAATGGCCGTGGGCCGAGTCGGCGTTCGTCGCAGACCTGGCGGTCGATTCGCAGGGGCGCCCGCACGTCCTCGCCGGGCAAGAAGGCCGAGAGGGGTTCGTGGTCTTTGGGATTTCCCCTGAGACCGGAGAGATAGGGCGGTGGTCCGAAGAGGGACCATATGCGACGTTTGTCGTGCGGCCGCTCGGCGACATCCGCCCGGACAGCGCCGGGCGCTGGACCGCGCCGTAGCCACTCTTGGCAACCGGCAGTGGGGAGCGGGCGGAGCCGTCGCGACGCGCTTAGTACTTCAGATCGGTGGATTCCGCAAACGCTTCGAGGCGTTCCTTCTGCTCGGCACTCAGATTCTCAGGAATCGTGACCGCGATCTCGACGAATTGATCTCCCCTTTGCCCGTTCTTTTCGATTCCCTGTTTGCTGATCCGGAGTTTTCGGCCAGGTTGCGTGCCCGCCGGAATCTTTACCACGAAACTCTTTCCGTGAATAGTGCGCACTTTGAGTTTCGTGCCAAGGGCAGCCTGGGCGAAATTCAACGTCACCGTGCAGTGCACATCGAGTCCATCGCGCCGGAAAAAGCGGTCCGGTTTGACCTGGAAGGTGACCATCAGGTCGCCGGGCTTTCCGCCGGTGGGGTTCCGTTGCCCCTGCCCCTTCAGACGCACCTTGTGACCTGAGTCGGTACCCGGCGGAACCGTCACGAGCAGTTTCTTGTCGATGGAAACCTCGCCTCGGCTGGCGCATTTGGGGCACGGCTTGGTGGGCACGCGACCGCGACCACGACACGCCGGGCATGGCCGGTTCACCGCAAACCCGCCTTGGCCGAAACTCACGGTCCCGCGCCCCGAGCATTCGGAACACATCGATACCTTGGCGCCAGGCGCCGCCCCTGACCCCCCGCACGTGGGGCATGCCTCGGTGACGCTGACGACAACGGGCACCTTCCCGCCCAATGCCGCGACGCGAAACGGGACTTCCACCGTCTTTTCGATCGGCTCGACGTCAGCGCCCCGTTTTCCCCGGCCGAAAATCGACGAGAAGATGTCGCCCAAACCGGAGAACGCGCCGCCTCCGAGGTTCCCAAAATCGAGGTCTTCCACCCTGAACGATCCGGCGTCCCCCGCCGGCCGCCGACTCCAGGTCCGTGCCCCTGGACCTCCGGCGAACGAGCCGAATCGCCGCATCGTATCGTATTGCTTTCGCTTGTCGGGATCGCTGAGGATCGAGTTGGCCTCAGAGATCTCCTTGAACCGTTCCGCAGCGGATTTGTTGTCGGGATTCGCGTCCGGATGGTACTGTTTTGCAAGCCCGCGGTACGCCTTCTTGATCTCGTCAGCCGAGGCCTTCTCGGAAACCCCTAGGATCTGGTAGTAATCCTTGGTCGCTGCCACAGGCGCCTACTCGGTCTGTTCGTCGGGTTCGACGAAGACCTGAACCTTTGCCGGACGCAGCAGCGCCCCACTGAATTGGTAGCCCGGCTGGAGGACGGCAGCCACCTGGTCGTGATGGTCTGACGACGGGGCGGGAAGCGCGGCAACGGCTTCGTGATGATTTGGGTCGAACACCTCACCCTCCGAGCCAACTCTCTTGAGGCCTACGTTCTCCAGCTCCTTCAGGATCTTTCGCTCGACCAGGCGTACCCCCACCAGCACATCCTCGGCCTTGGTTTGGCCCGCATCCACGGCCGCGACCCGTTCCAAGTCGTCCAGTGCATCGAGCAGATTCGACACGACAACCGCTTGCGCGCGGGCCCACGTCTCGGATCGCTCCCGCGCGGCTCGCTTGCGGAAATTGTCGAAGTCGGCCGCCAGCCGGAGGTACTGGTCCTTGAGTGCCTCCTGCTCCCTCGTGAGCCGCCTGACCGCCTCCTGGGTGTCCGCCTCGCCGGATCCTTTCCCTTCCTCGGCGGTCCCACCCTGCTCAGGGGCGGGGGCGGGTGCGGGGGCCGCAGCGGCCTCGTCCTGACCCTTCGGTTGGGAGTCCGGCTGGTCCCCGCTCCCTGGAACACCCTGCTGCCTATCGAGCTTCTTCTTCATCAGTTCTCCGCTAACCCCAATAATCGGAAACGTTTGACTAATCTCTGCCAAGTCTAATGCATGTGCAAAGCCCGCACCGTGATTTTCCGCCGATCTGGCAGTCCCCTCGAGGGATCAGTCGTGCTGGAGCATCCGCCGAACAGCGTCCAGCCCTGCCTGCGTGGCTCGGGCGCGGATCTCCTGACGGCCACCGGGGATCCACCGCGTGATCGCGCGTTGCTTGTGTCGGACCTTTGCGCCGAAACATACAGTCCCGACGGGCTTTTCCGGGGTTCCGCCACTCGGGCCGGCGATACCCGTGACGGCCACCCCTACGTCTGTCTCAAACCGGCGGCAGACCCCTACGGCCATCGCCTCCGCGACCTGCTCGCTCACCGCGCCGAACTCGTCGATCAGCGCGGGGCTGACACCCAAGTCACGGACCTTCGAGTCGTTCGCGTAGCTGATGACACCACCCGCAAAACAGTCGGACGACCCCGGGATTGCCGTGAGGCGCCCGCCGAGCAGTCCTCCAGTGCAGGACTCGGCCACCGCCAACGAGAGCTTGTCTCGACGCAGAGCCTGCAAGACGACGGCCGCGAGATCGGTTTCGCCCTCTCCATACACATGCATCTCCAGGACGGGCCGGAGGGCGGCAACCGCGGCCTCCAAGGCCGTATCTGCCTGCGCCTGGGGCATGCTCCACGCGGTGAGGCGAAGATCGACTCCCCCAAGTGTCGGGAGAAAGGCGAGCGTGATCGGCGCGAGCCCCGGTTCGACCGCTTGCACGTCCACCGCGAGCTGAGATTCCGAGATCCCCGTGGTCCGTAGCGTGCGAGATCGTGTCATCGAGGGCGTGCCCCCGCCACGGACGATCCGCTCCTGACACAGCGGCACCACCTCATGCGTCAGGAGCCAGCGCATCTCATGCGGAACGCCCGGAAGCATGACCACAGCTCCCACTGCGCCCTCCAGCCAGAGTCCCGGCGCGGTACCTCGGGGGTTGGGGAGCACGATTGCCCCTCGCGGAACGAGCGCCTGGCTGCGATTGGTCTCCGGCATCGGTCCTCTGCCCAGCTTCTCGAACCGGCGCTCCAGTGTGGCCAGATAATCCCGATCCAGCTCGAGCGGTGCCTGGAAGATGTTCGCGACCGCATGTTTGGTGATGTCATCCTTGGTTGGGCCGAGGCCACCGGTAACAATGACAAAGCGGGCTCGGTGCAGGGCATCTGCGACAGCGGCACGAATCGCGTCGCGTTCGTCCCCCACGGTCGTGCGGCGGCTGACTTGCCCGCCAATGGATGCGAGTGCTTGGGAGATCTCCGCGGCGTTGCTGTCTACAGTGAAGCCGAGCAGCAGCTCGGTACCAATCGTGACAACCTCAAGGTCCATCGTGCGGTCCGGTGGTCGAAGGCGCCCCGGCAAAGAGCCTTCGATACCGGTAGACGTACACACCGAGTGAGTACACGGTAACGAGGATGGCGATCGCGAGCGTCAGCGCCACGACGGTCCCGTGGAACCGCTCCCAAAACACTCCGAACCACCCCTGCTTCCACCCGAAGGTGGTACTCATGTCTTTCCACGCAAACCAGGCGATCGTGGCCCCGATGAAGACGTCTTGGACGATGGTTTTGAGCTTCCCGGCCCCGACGGCGGCGATGATCACGCCGCGCTTCTTGGCCAACTGGCGAAATCCGGTCATGGCCGCTTCGCGACCGATCAACAAGAGCGCGACCCACAGCGGGAGGTTGCCCCACCAGGGGATCTCATACTGTTGCATCGGGTACCGCGTAATCCAGTAGATCGGTATCAGGGTGGCAAACAGCAGCAGCTTGTCGGCCAACGGGTCGAGCAGCTTCCCCAAGTCGGTGATCTCGTCTCGCTCGCGCGCCAACCGCCCGTCGTATACATCACTGATTGCCGCCGCGAGAAACACCACGAACGCAATCAGCTTTGGCACGTATCCGTTGATGAACGGCAAGAGCGCAATGACCGGTGTCAGCGCGATGCGTGCGACCGTCAGGATGTTGGGGAGCGTCCAGATCATGATGGTTCCGGCTGCCTAACTCAGCGTCTTCAACACCATTTTCGACACTTGTCGCAACGACTCGAGCACTCCCTCGCCCGAGATCGCCACCGTCTCGACGAACGGCGCCCGCGCGATCCAGGTTGTGCCGTCCACCCGTTCTACCAGTCGATCCTCCGCCCGTCCGCGGTCGGTCGGCTCGGCGCTGAGCTCGTCGTCGTCGAGACACCAGCCCGGGTTGAGTTGCCGCTGCAATTCCTCAACGGGTGACGCGTCGGGGAGATCCCGCTTGTTGTATTGCATGACGAGTGGAATCGTCGCCAGGTCGTATCCGTACTCGTACATGTTATCGTAGAGGTTTTGCATCGACTCGATGTTGGCCTCTGCTCGCGATGCCCGGCTGTCCGCAACGAACACCACGCCATCCACCCCCTTGAGAATGAGCTTCCGGGATGCATTGTAATACACTTGGCCGGGCACCGTGTAGAGGTGAAACCGTACTTTGAAGCCGCGGACGGCCCCGAAATCGACCGGTAGGAAATCGAAGAACAGCGTGCGCTCCGTCTCGGTCGCGAGCGACACCATTTTCCCTCGCTGTTCGGGCGACACCTTGCCGTACACCTGCTCCAGCGTGGTCGTTTTCCCCCCCATGCCGGGTCCGTAGTACACCACCTTGCAGTTGATCTCTCGGGAGGCATAGTTGACCATCGTCATCGAGGACGATCCCCCGCGGGCTTACGAGAAGAGTCTGTCGATCTCGTCGTGCGCCCCTCGTAGGACGCTCGGCACCGCCGACTCAGCGTGACCTCCGATTCGCACCCGCGTGAACATGTGCACGAAGATCTCCACGAGATCTCCGATGGCCTTTCGAGCCCGGAGCCGCACCATCCCGAGGGTGGTCTGCCGGTCGAACACCACCGCCAGCACGGCGCGCCCGGCGACATCCGCGACGAACATGGAGCGATCGCGACCCTCGTGGTACAGGGACGTGAATTCGGCCTCGCCGACCAGGCGGGCGAGCTGACTGTTGGCGCTGAATTCGGCGGCCGTCAACGAGGCGAACGCCTCCTGGTCATCGAGTGGCTCGCCGACGCTCGCCACCAGGTGGCCGCTCCGGTCCACCAGGAGAACGCTGCGGGCATTGGACGCGGTCAGGAGGTTGCGCAGCTCTTGGGCGATTCGGCGCGCATCGGGCTCGCCCAGCGCCCAGCTCGTGGGACCAGAGATGTCATTCATCACCCCAGTTTCTCCTCCATTTTGCGTACGATCATCTCGGCACGTCGCCGCAGCACAGGATGTTTCTCCCACATGAGATAATCGTGCAACAGCCGAACAGCCTCGACACTCGGGTGCCCGTTGAGATAGCCCAGCGCCGAGAGCCGCTGAAGGGACCGATCACTGAACAGATCGCGCCGGTGGCGGCCGATGGACCGTTGTGCGAGGAGAGCACCGACCGCGGTGCCGACACCCAGACCGATGAACGCCGCTTTGGTCTTGGGCCCCATCAGTCGCTCATGTCCCGCCGCGCCGCGAGCGCCTTGGCGATCGTCAATCGATCGGCGTACTCCAGATCGCCGCCGACCGGTAGTCCGAGCGCGATTCGCGAGAGTCGAACACCCGTCGTTCGTAGTGCGTCTCGGACGTACGTCGCGGTCGCCTCGCCGCCCATCGATGGATTCGTCGCGAGGATCACCTCGGCAACCTGGGTTCCGTTCTCCAGACGCCGTCGCAAGCCGTCGATGCTCAGGTCGTCCGGCCCGATCCCGTCGAGCGGCGAGAGGTGCCCGCCCAACACATGGTAGAGCCCTCGGTATTCACCGCTCTGCTCGATAACGCCGATGTCCGACGCTTCTTCCACTACGCAAAGCAGTGTCGGGTCGCGTCGCGGGTCACTGCAGATGAGACACGGTTCGGTTTCGGCGAGATTCCCGCAGACCGTGCACGGCTTGACGCGTTCGGAGACGGATCTGATCGCCTCGGCGAGTCGCGTCACCATTTCCGGCGGTTGTTTGAGGAGGAAGTAGGTCAGCCGTGTCGCAGTTTTCCGCCCGATCCCAGGCAGCTTGGCCAGTTCGCCGGCCAGGTCGTCAATCGCCGGCACGGGACCTAGAGCGGGAATCGGAACGGGAGCGGCAGCCCCCCGGAGACCTTACTGAGCTCGCTGCGGTACAGCTCTTCCGCCTTGCGCTGCGCTTCCGTGATGGCGGCCAGGACCAGATCTTCCAGCATCTCGACATCCGCGTCCCCCATGACCGCGGGATCGATATGAATCGCGTGCACCTGTCCACGCCCGTCGGCCGTCGCCGTCACCATCCCTCCCCCGGCCGACCCAGAGACAGTTCGCTGAGCAAGCTCGGTTTGCATCTCAGTCAAACGCCCCTGCATCTGTTGTCCGAGCTGTAAGAGCTGAGAAAAATCCGCCATGAATGTTCTCGACTAATCGGGGAAATCGTTGGGAATTCGCTCTGCTGTGTGCAAGCTACCCGGCGCGCAATGGCGCCGCAAGTTATTCCAAAAGCTCCAGATCCAGGGCGTCAGCCATCGAATCCAACGCGGGATCGAGCGCGCGGTATCGCTGAAGCCGCTCCGACCGTTCGCTGTCCCGACTTCTCCGTTGTGGGCCCTCCGCCCCGGCTGTCCGCCCCTGTGCGTCATCCGAACTCTGATACACCACACGCAGCTTTGAATTTCCCAGAGTTTCCTGCAGGGCTTCGTTCACGAGCTCGCGGGTTCGCTCCAACCCGTCGAGATGGACGTCGGAATCCGGCACCGCAACGGCAATCTCGCCGCCGTCAATCGAAACGGGTCTGGCGTTCCCCAACGCCTCTCGCACCATCCTTCTCCGGCTCCCAACCGCATCGAGGATTGCGGGCCACGCCGCGTGAATCTGTTCCATGGTAAGTGGCCCCGCGGCGGTACTGGGCCGTGCTGCCCGGGGTGTGTCAGATGGTTGTTTGGCGGCTTCCGCGGGCGCGCGGGAAGACCGAGAGGGCGCCGATACCCCGGACCCGGGGGCAGGGCGGCGGGGTGCGTCGGCATTGGCCGAACTATCATCGGGCGTGCGGGGTGCACCAAGGGCGTCGAGCACTTCCCGCAACTCGACTGTACGGTCCAAGAGGGTCCAGTGCGCCAAGAGCGCCTCGACGTGGAGCCGGCTGTTTGTACTCCGGCGAATCGTTCCCTCCGTGTCGGCCAGCAGCTTGAGCATTCGGAGCACGTCGCCGGTGCGGAATGCGGACTGGTGAGCGTCGATCGCCGCGCGCACCGTCTCCGTGAGGCCGTCCGGCTCACCGCCGAGCAGACGAACCATGAGTGCACGCAGCAACTCGCCCGCACCGTTTACGAACTCCGCCATATCGGCGCCGGCGTCCAGCATCGTGGAAACGAACGGAAACACGTCAGCGGTCCGCTTCTCAGCGATCACTGCCAACAGCTCCGCATACATCTCATCGTCAATGAGCCCGAGCGCCTCCCGGACGCGCGACGCGGTGACGGGTCCGTCCCCAAAAGCCAGGGCCTGATCGAGTATGGAAAGCGCGTCACGCATCCCTCCCGCAGCCACCTGCGCGATCAGCGACAGCGCGTCATCGTCCGCGTCGATCGACTCCGCGTCAGCGACGACCCGCAGACGATCGGCGATCGCATGCGGCCCGATGCGGCGGAAGTCGAAGCGCTGCACACGGCTCATGACCGGAGCGGCCGTGTTGGTGATCTTGTGGGGATCCGTGGTTGCGAAGACAAAGACGACGCGAGGAGGGGGCTCTTCGAGGATCTTGAGCAGCGCGTTCCATGCCTCCCGCGTCAGCATGTGCGCTTCATCGATGATATAGACCTTGAAACGCTCGGGGGCGCTCGCGGCATACATCGCGCGCTCCCGCAAGTCCCGGGCGTCATCGACCCCGCGGTTGCTCGCGGCGTCGATTTCCACGACATCCAGGTTGGCGCCGCCCGACCAGATGCGGGAACACGATTCACACGCCCCGCACGGTTCTCCATCGTCCCCGCGCTCCGCGCAGTTGAGGGCCATGGCCAGGATTCTCGCGGCGCTCGTCTTGCCGACGCCTCGCGGACCGGAGAGGAGATACGCGTGGGCGACCCGGCCTTTCGACACGGCGCCGGCCAAACCGGACGCGACATGACCTTGGGCGACCAGGTCGGAAAACCTGGTCGGTCTATGCTTTCGGGCGAGTGCGGTATGCGTCATGAGAAAAGTGAATGGCCCCAGGCACCCCGAAGCGACGTCTGACATCGTTTAGCGCTGCTACCTTCACGGTCCTGACGCGGTTCACGCGCAGCAGCCCTTCGGACCTGGGGCAACCGTAAGCTACCTGCGAGAGGCCTGTCGTGCAAAGCGCCCGGATCTCAGCGTCTTCCACCCCATCGGTCCCATGTGCCGGGAATGAACAAGACCAACAAGGTATAGAACTCGAGCCGACCCAGGAGCATAAGCGCTGACAGGATGAGCTGTGCGGTGCCGCCCAAATCGCCGTAGTGCGACGCCGGTCCGACCAGGCCGAGCCCCGGCCCGATACTCGACATGGCGGCGAGCGCCGCACTTGTCGCCGTCACGATGTCGTTTCCCAGCGCTGCCAGGAGCAACGTTCCGATGCCGTGGGTCATCACGTACAGAGCGAGAAACGCGAGCACATTGAGTAGGCTATCGGACCGAATCGGAGCGCGACCCAGTTTGCTGACAAAGATTGCCCGCGGATGCAGAACTTTCCGAACCTCGCTTACCGCGTGCTTCAGCACTACCACCGCGCGAACGACCTTGAAGCCACCCCCAGTTGAGCCGCCCATCGCACCAACGAACATCAGGCCCAGGAGGACGACCTGACAGAACGACGGCCACGCGCCGAAATCCGCCGTCATGAATCCGGTCGTGCTGATTACCGCTACGGTATTGAACGCCGCGTCACGGAACACCCACCCGCCGCCGTTGATCCCAAGGGTGACGAACATGGCAAGCGAGGCAGCGGCCGCCGCGGCAGCGTACCACCGCCACTCCGTATCGCGAAACCACGACGTGAAATGGCCAGTTGCAAACCGATAATGCAGCACGAAGTTGGTGCCGGCGACGAGCATGAAGACGATCGTCACCCATTGAATGGCTGGCGAGTACGACCCCATCGACGCGGTTTTGGTGGAAAACCCGCCTGTTGCCAGCGCGCTCATTGCATGATTGATCGCATCGAACGCCGTCATTCCCAGGATCAAGTAGATGACGAGCAGGACGACAGTGAGGGTGGCATAGACGCCCCACAGCAGTCGGGCCGTCGACGCGATCCGCGGCGCTAACCGGTCGTTGGAAATCCCGGGAACCTCTGCGCGGAAGAGCTGCGCGCCGCCCATGCCCAGGAGGGGGAGAATCGCGACACCCAATACGATGATGCCCATGCCGCCGAGCCAATGCGTGATACTGCGCCACAGGAGAATGCTGTTGGGCAACGCCTCCACGGCGGCGTACACGGTAGCGCCGGTGGTCGTGAACCCCGATACGGACTCGAACACCGCCGCCGCCACACTGGGCGCGACCCCGGTGAAGAGAAACGGCAGCGCGCCGATCAAGACGATCGAAATCCAGCCCAATCCGACGATCGCCATTCCTTCGCGCGGGTTGACCGAGACTATGCGGGGCGTGGCCAACCAGAGGGAGACGCCAACGGCACCCGCCACCACCATGGCCCCGAACCATTGGAGCCCGCGACCCTCGAATACGCCTATGATCGCCGGCGGCAGCATGGCGATGGCCGTCCACGCCAGCAATGCGCCGACGACGTGGAGCACCTCTCTGAGATTCACGAGGGAAAGAGCTTCTCCACCTGAGCCACGGACTTGGGAAGCGTAAACACGATCGCCGTGTCACCGACGGTGAGCTTGTCTTGGCCGCCTGGCACGACGGCGTCGGCGCCGTGTACAATTGCCGCGAGAATGGCACCTTGCGGGAATCTCGCGTCGGCAAGCGGGACGTTGGCGATGGGGGAAGACGGGGATACCTCGAACGCAATCGCCTCACCTTGGATCTCTTTGAACGTTGCCACTCTCGTCACGCTCCCCCGGCGAACGTATCGCAAGATCGCGTTGGCGGCTGACAGCCTGGGACTGACCGCCGCATCCAAACCGATGCGCGTCGCCAGCTGCACGTAATCGATCTTGTTGACAAGCGTCACGACCTGCTTCGCGCCGGCGTGTTTGGCGAGCAGCGCCGACAAGATATTCGTGTCGTCGTTCTGAGTGAGCGCCACGAACGCGTCGGCCCCGGCGACGCCTTCCAACTCGAGCAACTCGACGTCCGTCGCATCGCCGTGCAGAATGAGCGCGTTGTGGAGCCGCTCTGCCAGCGTCTGAGCGCGATCGCGCTCCCGCACCAGCAAGATCGCCTGGACCCGTTGTTCGTGGAGCAGTTGGGCGAGGTAATAGGCCTCCGAGCTCCCGCCCGCGATCATGACGCGTTTGAGTGTGGAGTGTTCGTAGCCACAAAGCTGCAACGCTTGCGAGATGGCCCCCCGCGTCGCGGCGATGTAGAGGCGGTCACCGACTTCGATCTTCGTCGCGCCGTTCGGGACGATGGTGGCATCGCCGCGTTGCACGGCAACCGTCAGCATCCACGTTTTTTCCACTTCTCTCCCCACGTCGCGCAGCGTCTTGTTGGCAATGGGCGCATCGCCGGTCACCCGGAGCCCGACCAACTGGACGGCGCCCGCCGCAAACACCGCGACATCGCTTGCCGCCGTCAGTTGCAACAGCCGGAACGCCTCCAGGGCGAGCTCCCGTTTTGGATTGATCATCACGTCCACGCCGAACACTTCCGGCTGGAGTTGCGCCCCTTCGTCGTAGAAGTCAGGATTCGACACGCGAGCGACCTTCACCAACCCCGGCACCGAGCGCACACTCATACATGACACGAGGTTCACCTCATCAACGCTCGTGACCGCGACCAAGAGACCGGCCTCCCGAATGCCGGCCTTCTCGAGCGTCGCGGGACTGGCACCGCTCCCTTGGATGACCGCGACATCAATGTGGTTTTCGACGTAATCCAGCCGGTCCGCCGCCACATCGACCACGACCACGTCGTGCTGCTCGTTGGACAGCCGCTCGGCGACGTGATAGCCCACCTCACCCGCCCCGACGATGACAACCCGCATCGAGCCTCCTCCTTATGTCGCCAGTACTTCGAGAATGGTCTGCCCCGCCCGCTCGACATCGTCACGGGACACATCGAGATGGGTCACGGCGCGAAGCTGCATCTTCCCCGTCCGCACGAGAAGCACGCCCTGCGACGCGAGCCGATCCCGAACGTCGCCAACGTCGACCCCGACCAGGTCGAGCAAGACAATATTGGTCTCGGGCATGACCGGCGTCATGCCGGATTCACCGTGCAGCATCTCGGCGAGCATCGTCGCGTGGCGATGATCCTCCTCTAACCGCGCCGCGTTATGGGCCAAGGCATAGAGCCCCGCGGCAGCGAGGATGCCAGTTTGCCGCATTGCGCCGCCCAGGCGTCTCCTGACGGGGCGCGCCCGCTGGATGAATTCACGGCTTCCCGCCAAACAACTCCCGACGGGACACCCCAATCCCTTCGACAACGACACCATGACTGATGACGCGCCGCGCACCACACGGTCCACCGGCGCCCCGAGCGCGGCGGCCGCGTTCCAGACCCGGGCACCGTCCAGATGCACGGGGAGCCCGTGATCGTTCGTAAAACGGACGAGCTCGTCCCACACGTCGAGCGGCATGACTCTGCCACCCGCGAGGTTGTGCGTGTTCTCCGCGACGACCGCACTCAGCTTCGGGAGGTACCACGTATCAGGCCGGATCGCGGCTCGAGACGCATCGGCCGTCAACACTCCGTCCGTGGTGACAACCGGACGGATTTGCACGCCCGCCAGGGCGGCCAGCGCCCCCATCTCGTAGTGGACGACATGGGAGTCCGCTTCCACGAGTACCTCGGATCCCGGCTCGGTGTGAAGCCAGATCGCGACTTGATTCGCTTGGACTCCCGACGGAAAAAAGAGCGCCGCGTCCATCCCCAGCAGCGACGCAACACGTGTTTCGAGGCGCTGGGTTGTCGGGTCGCCGTCCAACAGATCGTCGCCCACATCCGCTTCCATCATCGCCTGCCGCATTGCCGGCGACGGTTTGGTTACGGTATCGCTGCGAAGGTCAACGACCCGCGTCATAGGTGTCCGCCACCTCGGCGCCGATGAGAAAAACACACGCGGTGTAGTACACCCAGACAAAGAGCAGAAGAAGCGCCAGGACGTTCTCGTTCGAGATCACCTGATCGAGCGTGGCGAATTCAACGAGGTAGATCGTATACAGCCACTTGGCCATCACGAACAGCAGGGAGGCAACGAGCCCTGCCACGAGGGCCGTATCCCATCGCAGGGGTCGCGCCGGTGTCAGCCGATAGACCAGCACGAAGAACCCAATTCCCAAAACGAACATCGCCAAGTTCGTGAGCACGCCGCCCAAAAACGAAGGCCCGAACACCTTGAACGAGAGCAGGAAATTGATCACGACGAACACGATGCTGAGGCCGACGAGCCCGGCATCGGTGACGAGCCCCCGCAGCCAGTGGCGCCGTTCAAGCGTATCGAAGACCTCATTCAGCGCGATGCGCACGCTGCTGAAGAATCGGGTTGCAAACAGAAGGAAGAAGGGTATGCCCACGATCGACAATGACCCACGCGCCTCGGCAAGTCCGAGGAGCACTCGTTCCGCTTCACCGCGCGGATCCCCCGCGCCCTGTCGGGACGGGATGACGCGCCCAACCAGATTGACGGCGTCCGTCAAGACCGCGTCGCTGGACTGGATCAGTTGGCCCACGGCGGCGAGCACCAACAGCGCAAATGGGATAGCGGCGATGAGCGCGTCGAAGCTGAGCGCGCTCGCGAGAAACAGGAGGTCGTCGTGATGTGCCGCCCGCAGAACTCGGCGAAGGAACCCCGCTGGCGACGCTGCCGACC
Source organism: Gemmatimonadales bacterium (assembly GCA_041599395.1). Lineage (GTDB taxonomy): Bacteria > Gemmatimonadota > Gemmatimonadetes > Gemmatimonadales > GWC2-71-9 > JBFHWR01. The sequence goes on from JBFHWR010000021.1 coordinate 17,514, forward strand.
CTTGGTTTGGCGGTACCATCGCCGTCAGCGGCGACCCGTTGTTAGACCGGGGCTTCCTCGTCGCCGACGCGGGCGCGTTGCGACCGGGCTTGGGCCAGACGCCGCTCCAATTCGTCGCGCGCGGAATGGACGGCGGACTTCCCGGCGTCGAGGGCGTCCCGGGCACCAACCCGCTTTTCCTCCACCGTCCGGCGAGCAGTTTCGAAGCCTTCCTCGACCCGCGCCTTCACCTTCTCATATCCGTCTTCCAGATGGTCCTGGAGATCATCCACCTTCTCGTGAGCGGATCGTTTCAAGTTCCGGCCTTTGACACGCAGCGCGTTGCGGGTCTCCTCGCCACTTTGCGGTGCGAGTAAGAGGGCGAGACCAGCGCCCAACAACGCGCCCATGACGAACGCACCGGCGCTTCCGCCCGACTTCTCAACGACGACAACCGGCTGGGTATCCTGCGACATCGTGTCTCCTTTGTGCGTCCGACGGCCGTCCGGTTGTGCGCCGCGCGTGACGCACACACCCGAGGCAGACGACTGCAGATTCAATCTGTGTTAACGGGACAAGCCGACCCTCCGACAACCCAATCTACCACCCCAACGAGGGGGCGTCAAAACGTCAGTGTGAGGCCGTCGAACGCCGGTTCCACACCCGCTGGCAGCCGCTCGATCAGCTCGGCATGGGTGTATTTGTGGGTCAAGTGCGTGAGCATCGTGCGTTCCGCTCCGATCCCGCGTGCGAACTCGATCGCCTCGGGAATGGAGATGTGCGTCGGGTGGGGACGCTCGAGCAACGCGCTCAACACGAGAAATCGGATGCCGGCAAGCCTCGCGCGGGTGGCTTCGGGTATGGTCTTGACGTCGGTGAGATAGGCCAGCGGACCGAATCGAAATCCGAGCACCGGCGTACCACCGTGATCCAGCTCGAGCGGCTCGACCGATATTCCTGCAATCACGACCGGCCGACCGATTTCCAGCACACACGCGCTGAGATTCGGCTTGAAGGTGCCGGGAGCCTGGGGTGATCCCAGGTCGAAGATGTACGGAAACCGAGCTGCGAGTTCGTCCATCATGTCGGCGCGACCATATACCGGCAGCGGGCCGCTGCGAGCTGACACGGCACGAAGATCGTCGATTCCGTGCACATGATCCGCATGCTCGTGTGTAAACAGCACCGCATCCACTCGTCCGATGCCCACGCTGAGGAGTTGCAACCGAAGTTCAGGCGGGGTGTCGATCAGCACGCGCGACCCTGCGTCGCTCTCGATCAACGCACTCACCCGGGTGCGGCGGTCACGCGGATCCTTCGAGGCGCAGACGTGGCAGTCACAGCCAATCTGGGGTACCCCAAACGAGGTCCCCGAGCCGAGGATGATCAGCCGCACGTCAGACGATCTCAACCTTGAGGAGATTCGTCGTACCCGAGACCTCGAACGGCACGCCGGCGGTCACCACGATCCGATCGCCGGGTTGGACCAGACGTTGTTCCAACAGGGACTCGCGCGCGACATCGAGCATCGCGCCGTAATCCGGCGCTTGCGTCGCGAGCTCGGGCCTGACGCCCCAGTTCAACGACAGCGCCCGACACGTCGTTACCTCGGTCGAGAGGCCGATGATGGGAACGGCCGGCCGGTTCGCCGCAATCTTTCGCGCGGTGTACCCGCTCTTGGTGAAGCAAACAACGAGCGCGGCATCGAGCATTTCCGCAGCCGCCGTCGTGGCGAACGCAATCGCGTCATCTATTGAGTGCTCGTCGCCACTCCACCGCACGTCACTCCGCCGGCGGCGCGGGCTCCGATCGCTCAGCAACGCCCCCTCGATTTCGCCGATGATGCGCACCATCGCGTCCACCGCGCGCACGGGATAGGCGCCCGTGGCCGTCTCCGCCGACAACATCACGGCGTCGGTTCCGTCCAGTATGGCATTCGCGACATCCGATGCTTCCGCACGAGTTGGCCGTGGATTGTAGATCATGGACTCGAGCATCTGCGTGGCCGTGATCACAGCGCGCCCCAACCGGTTCGCGCGGCCGATCAGCCGTTTCTGCACCAGCGGTACTTCCTCGAACGGCAACTCCACACCCAAATCTCCTCGTGCGACCATGATTGCGTCGGCGGCGAGAACGATGCGTTCGAGGTCCTCGAGCGCCGCAACCCGTTCGATCTTGGCGACCAAATGCACGTGCGACGGCACCAGCGCCCGAACTTCTTCCACATCTTCCGCGCGGCTCACAAATGAGATGCCGATGAAGTCGGCGTCGTTTGCCAGAGCCAGCTGCACGTCCTCCCGATCCTTGTCGGTGACGGCGGGCGCGCTGACGTGCCCATCCGGCAGATTCATCCCCTTGTTGCTTCGCAACAGGCCACCGTGCCGCACACGGGCTCGCACACGTTCTTCGGAAACCGACAGGACCTCCACCGAAAAAAGCCCATCGTCGAGGAGGATGGTAGCGCCCGGCTCGACATCTCCGGCCAGCGCCTCGTACGTCGTTGGTATCTCGGCTTCGGTAGCGGTCTCTTCGGGCGCAAAGACCACCTCGGCCCCCTCGACGAGCGCGCGTGGCTCGGCGAGACCCCCGACGCGAATGCGCGGACCTTGCAAATCGACCAACAGGCCGATGTGCTTGTTGTGTCGG
>JBFHWR010000022.1:0-19828 GCA_041599395.1 Gemmatimonadales bacterium
CCGGCTCGTCGCGGCTGCACCCGGCCAACCCGATACTCCCCATCAGCAGCAAGGTCGTAGCGACTTGGATCAGGCGGCGGCTGCGGGCTGTGGTGTTCATTGTCTCGTACTCCCGACGCTACTGCGGCAACGGCCCGCCGATGACGACATCACCCGTCTTGTCGCCATTTCCGCCGCCGCCACCGCCGCTGGCGGCCAGCGCGGCCACCGCGCCAACGCCCAGCACGATCCACAGCCAGTTGACCCCGCCCTCCTTTTTCGCCTGCGCACCCGTGGCGCTCGGCGCCGCCGCCACCGGTGCCATCGCCGCCGCTACACCGACCCGCAACGGCGAGAACGAGTACCCGTGCAGCAGCGAATTACCCGCCGTGTCCGACGCCTGGATGTAGTACTCCACACCCGGTTCACGCACCTCGTCCGCCGCCACCGTCGCCATGTACATGTCCGTCGTCCCGATGCGGCGCATCTGCACGCGCTTGTAGCTCTCCTCGCCCACCGCGCGGTAGAACAACGTCACCGTCGACACCCCCACGTTGTCCGTCACCGTCGCCGAGATCGCCAGCGGCTCGCCCGCCGCCGTGCCCTCCGCAGCCGGCTCGTGCACCACCACCGGCGCAATGGGATCGGGCGCGGGCAGCGCCAGCTGATCGCCCTGCTGCGCCTGCACAATCGGTGAAAAAACCAGAGGAATGTTCAGACACACGGCCCACAGGCCGTTGAAAGACCGCTTGCTCACGACTCCTCCTTCCGCTCCGAGAATGAGGCGCGAGCCCTCTCCTTGCGGCCATTGCACCTCAATCGTCGACAGCAAGCGAAACGTTTCTTGCGGATCGACATAATTCATGGTAAAGCCCCACCGGGCGAGGCGCGGCAGCCTGAGGTTGGACTCATTCGACCAATTCCCTCCCACGTTTTGCACGGCAAATCCGATCGCCATGATGTCGAAAATGGCGATAGCGAGCCCCGCGTCGGCGCTCAGCGCGCTGTGGCGCTCGTCATCGACCGTGCGGCGAACGTATTTCCCGCTGGCGCCCACGGCGATGATTCCAAAGCGATAGACGAGAGAACCGACGGCTGCGGTCTCACGGGCCTCCATCGCGCTCGCGACCCCCACCAGACGTGCCGGCTCCCGGCCACCATCGAGGTACGCACCTCCGAACCCGAGATCGAATTGGCGAACTCGCCACGCTAGCGCACCGGTCGCCACGTATCCCCCGACAGGAAGGGTGCGATAGCCGGCCTCGAGCCCAATGTGACGGATCGTGGCGATCCCCGCCGGGTTGCTGAAGACGGCCCCGGCATACCCAACCAACGCCGCCCCGGTACCCCGAATCCCGGCGCTTCTGACCGACGCCGGTGTGGTCAGAACCAGTGGAACGGTGCTGGAATCAGAAGCCTGCACGATCGCCCGAAGAGGCGACACAGCCGCAACCGCCGCCAAGCCGGCTGCGCCGATCGCCCACACGCCACGACGGCGACACACGTTATCGCAGCCGAATCACATGCAGGCGTGGCGCGGCAGGTCCTGCCAACGGATTCCCCGCGGCGTCAACGAGTCGCGCCGAGAAACCCGCCGCGCCCGACCGCAGCTTCACGCTGACGTAATCGCCGGACCCGGCGCGCAACGTACCGGTGACGGCAAACGTCCCGCCGAAGAACTCGAAGGGGAGAATCGGAAACGGTCGCGTGAACTGGTCGGGGGCCTGGTCGTGCAGCGACTGGTACACGGCACGAAAATCCCAGGTGGTGTATCGCAATCGCGGCACCTCGGCAAACATCGGCAGGTCGGATACGTAGTTGGCGACGAACCAATCCGACAGCAAAGACGACAAGTCCTCGCCCACGGCGTTCGCGACATTGGCGGCTCCGACGCGTCCCGTCTCCGACATGCGCCTGATGACCGTCGGACCGAACTGATCGGACAGCCAGCGCAGCAACAACCAACCGGCTCCGCGCTCAGCAAGCGTCCCCGTCCCCCCGCTGAAGAGGGGAGCGTGCGCGCCCGGCGCCGAGAGATACTGAAACGCGTTGAAGAGGTTCCCCGCCGCAAACGCGGAGAACCGAACCGAATCGTTCTTCGATCGGAAATGAAACGCGCCCAGCTCTTCGGCGAGATGGGACATCGCCTCGTTCAGCCACGTCTCCTCGCTCCCGCCGCCGCGGAGAATGGTGTGCTGGTAGAAGTTGATGATATGCTGGAGTTCGTGGATGAACGTGATCGGCACGATGCGACGTACGCGATTCACGCTGTGGTCGCACGTCACCGTCCCCTGGGGATCCGGCACGATCCCATAAAACACTTCCGCCTGATTCGATCGTGGGTCCGACGCGCGTGACGGATCGGTGTCCAGAGAAAAAAAGAATCCTGTGATGAACGAGGTCGGACACTGCTCGGGCGGGGTCAACTGGTTGACCACGGGCGTCAACAGCACGAAGACCAACCCGTTCCGATCGACATCGGACTCCGCGCCAAACGCGGCGGTCGCGACCCCATAGAGATCGGAATCGAACAATTCGCCGAGCGAGCTGAAATCCCCATCTGTGAGCCCGGCGTTCGGCGCGTCCACGTCTACGTACAGCGCCGCGTGCTTGCCGACGTATTTCGCTTCCGCGGTCACATCGGAAAAGTCCCCCACCTCAGAACAGGTGATAGAGTTGCAAACCTTGAATGAACGCCGGTCACCCACCTCGATCCCTGCGCGGCGCACCGCGAGCACTTCCTGCGGCGCGTACGGAGTCCGCGCCTCGCGCCCCAACTCCGCTTCCTGCGCGCGGAGAAAGTCATGAAAGACGAGTGCAAGTGGACGCGGTCCCGCATCCGGTGCGGGCGCCGTGACCGTCGAGACCACCGAGTCGCCGAGCAGCCGATACGGGGTCGAGGTGCCCGCTGCGCTGGTCACCGACTGCGGGGCGAATAGATAGTCCGCGCCCTCCATGTCCGCCGCGGGAACTGTTGCGCAATCGGCCAGCGCAACCGGCTCGACCGACGCGTACTCACCGGGTTCGAGTTCCAACAAACCGCGCCCAGCGACATAGGTCGCACCGAGCTGGCTGGATGAGAGCCCGACTCGCGCTGCAATCGTCACCGGACCCGGCGCGAGACAGTAGGGCGCAACCACCGACATGGCCGTCTGCATCACTGAAATCCCGACAACCGTGGCGGGCCGGCTGTTGACCTCGACGCGCACGAAGCTGCGGAGGCCGGTGCCCCGCAGCGTGATCGTGTCGCCGCCGCCAAACTGGGTGGGCTCGACCGAGGTGAGTCGGGGACGCGTCGTCGCGATCGCACTGTACGTGACGGTCTGACCCGACTTTGCCACCAAGGTCGCACGGATGAGATACGTGCCTTCGTCCGGACCGAGCACGACGGTGACCTGCGCTTCTCCAGTGCCATCGCTGACCGTGAGGGAATCTGAGAGCGTCGCGCCCACCCCCTGCACCACCTGCCAGCGCACCTCGGCCCGCGGAACGACGGTCGCGCCGTCCGACGTGGTCACGCGCGCGGCGAGCGGACGGGGCAGACGATCTCCGGCGACCGCCAGCTGGTTGTCGGCGGCCCCCACGATCGAGATCAGGGCCGCCTCCGGCAGGTCCAATCCGCTGCCGCAGGCGCCAAGGACCAAGGCAACAACGCTCGAAGCTATACGACGAATCTCCAAGATCATCCTCCAATCGGGTGTCACGCAACGGTCAGATACTCACGGAAACGGGGCTCTCACGGTCGTTCTTGGCCTTCTGGGCGCTACGCGCTGCCACGATCGTAAACTCCAGTGGCACAGCAACATACGGTGTTTCGTGACGTTTTGACAATGTCTGGGGGCCGGGCTAGCTTTCGTCTCGTGATCGGGGCCAATCACCGCATGCCCGGGCGCCACGACAGTCCGCTGCCACATGCCGCCCTCGGCGTCTCTCTATATAGTCCGGTTTCCAGACGCTGGTTGGCCGTCCCATCCGTGTGCAACCAATGAGCTACGTACACCTACACACGCATTCCGAGTATTCGCTGCTCGACGGCGCAAACCGGATTCCAGAACTCCTGGACCGGGTCAAAGGGCTCGGAATGGACAGCCTGGCGATCACCGATCACGGGAACTTGCACGGGGCCTGGACGTTCTACGAGCAGGCGCGCGCGGCCGGGATCAAGCCGATCATTGGGTTCGAGGCCTATGTTGCCTTCGGACCACGCACGGCTCGCGACCAGCCGTCCTGGGCGCCGTCGCGCTACTCTCACCTCGTGCTGCTCGCCAAGAATCGTACCGGGTATCGCAACCTGATCAAACTCTCCTCGATCGGATACGTCGAAGGATACTACCGTCGCCCCCGGATCGACCGGTCGGCGCTGGAAGAGCACGCGGAGGGGATCGTCTGTCTGTCCGCTTGCCTCTCGGGCGAGGTCGCGCTATGGCTGCGTCAAGACAACTACGGCCAGGCGAAACAGGCCGCGGAATGGTTCGCGTCGACGTTTGGTTCCGACGGGTTCTGGCTCGAGGTGCAGGATCATGGCATTCCCGACGAGCGCAAGGTCCGCGACGGTGTCTTCACGCTGGGCACCGAATTGGGGCTTCCGGTTGTGGCCACCAACGACGCGCACTACTTGGAGCGATCCGATCACGAGGCGCACGACTGCCTGCTGGCGATCGGAACGGGCAGGGATCTCGATGATCCCAATCGGTTTCGTTTTTACGGGCAGGAAAGTTACGTCAAGTCGGAAGCGGAAATGGCGGAGCTGTTTCCCGATCGGCCGGACGTCATCGAGAATACCCAACGCGTAGCCAACCTGTGCGATCTGGATTTCGAACAGCGGTACCTCGTTCCCGAGTTCCCCAGACCTGACGAGACGAAATCCGAAAACGAGTTGCTCGTCGAACTCGTGATGGCTGGCGCGGAAGACCGCTACGGCTCACCGTTGTCCTCGGCGGTGGCGGAGCGGCTGGAGTATGAGCTGGATGTCATCACGAAGCTGGGGTACGCCGGCTACTTCCTAATCGTCGCGGATTTCATTCGAGCGGCCAGAGACCGCGGGATCCCGGTCGGGCCCGGTCGGGGGAGTGTGGCCGGGTCCCTGGTGGCGTACGCGCTCCACATCACCGACATCGACCCGCTGCAATTCGATTTGCTCTTCGAGCGATTCCTCAATCCCGACCGCGTGTCCATGCCGGACATCGACGTGGATTTTTGCTACGAACGCCGCGGTGAGGTGATCGAGTACGTCCGGGAGCGCTACGGCCGGGAGAGCGTCGGGCAGATCATCACGTTCGGCACGTTGAAGGCCCGCGCGGCGTTGCGGGACATCGCGCGGGTGCTGCGCGTGAGCCCGACGGACGCCGACCGGATCGCAAAGCTCATCCCCACAGGACCCGCCTTCGCGCTCTCCGTATCCGAGGCAGCCGCGAAGGTGCCGGAACTCGCCGCGCTGGTCAAAGACGACGCCACGGTCCGACGCGTCATCGATCTCGCGCAGCGCATCGAGGGCCTATCGAGACACGCGTCGGTGCACGCCGCTGGGATCGTGATCGCGCCCGGTCCGCTCCACGAGTACGTACCGGTCTGCACGCTCCCGCAGCGCAGTACCGGAACCACGTCCAACGGCGACGAGTCGCTCATCACGCAATTCGACATGGTGGCGTTGGAAAAAGTCGGCATGCTGAAGATGGACTTTCTCGGTCTCCGCACGCTGACAGTCATTCACGACGCGCTCGAGATGATCCGCGACCGCCATCAAACGACGGTGGACTTCGACCACATCGATCTCAACGATCCCGAGACGTATGCATTGCTCCGCGCCGGACGCACCGCGGGCGTGTTCCAGTTCGAATCTCCGCTTGCGACCGAGATGCTGCGACAGTTCGCGGCGGACCGATTCGACGACCTCGTCGTCACGAACGCGCTGGTGCGACCGGGTCCGCTCGACTCGGGCATGCATCAGGTCTATATCCGCCGGAAGCGGGGACAGGAGCAGGTCCGCTATCCCCACAGGGATCTCGAGGAACTGCTGGCGCCCACGTATGGCGTGATCGTCTACCAAGAGCAAGTCATGCGGATCGCCAACGTGCTTGCGGGATTCACGCTTGCGGAAGCAGACGTGTTGCGGAAAGCGGTGGGAAAAAAGGACGCCGACCTCATCGATCGCGAACTGGGCCGCTTCGTGGAACGCAGCGTTGCCCGCGGCCACAAGCGGCGCGTCATGAAGGACATCGCCGACCAGATCCGGACATTCGGGCGCTACGGGTTCAACAAATCCCATTCGGTCGCGTACAGCATTCTCTCGTTCCAGACGGCGTGGCTCAAGGCGCATTACCCAGCCGAGTTCATGGCCGCCCTGCTGTCGTCGGAGATCGGCGACACCGACAAGGTGGTCGCGTACATCAATGAGGCGCGCGAGTTGGGCCTCGAAGTGCTGCCACCGTCGGTGAACGAATCGGGCTGGAAGTTCACCGTCACCGGTGACACGCAGATTCGGTTTGGGCTCGGTGCGATCCGTCATGCCGGCCGTGGAGCCATCGAATCCATCCTCGAGGCGAAACGGTCGGGGGGCGCGTTCAGCTCTCTGGACGATTTCTGTCAGCGCGTTGACCTGCGGTCGTGCAACAAACGGGTTTTGGAGTCGCTCGTCCAGGCGGGCGCACTGGATCAAATGAACGGTCACCGCGCCCAACTGATTGCGGCACTCGATTTGGTCCTGCCGGAAGCGCAACTGCAGCAGGCCGAACGGGAAGCCGGTCAGGCGAGCCTGTTTGGAGACCATGTCGATGACCCTCCGTCGGCTCCTCCAATGCCCGACGTCCCCCACTGGTCTGAGGCGGAGCGTCTTGCCAGGGAGAAGGACGTCATCGGGTTCTTCATATCGGGCCACCCGCTGGCTCGGTACCGCGAGGAGGTGCAGCTGTTTGGGACGCGAACGACGGCCACGCTCGGGATGTGGAGCGAACATCGGGTATCGGCCGCAGTCGTGGTCACAACGGTCAAGCGTCGCGTGAGCAGAAAGACGGGCGCGGAGTACGCGCGTCTCACGCTGGAGGATTTCCACGGTACCGCAGAAGCCCTGGTGTTTCCGGAGACGTGGAGCAAGCTGTCACATCTCATCGTGGACGACGCGGCGCTCCTGCTCAGCGGTGGCTACAGCGCACGGGACCGCGGCGAAGATCGTGCGCCATTCATTGTCGAGGACGCGCAGCCGCTGTCCGACCTCTCGAACTCGGGGGCCCTCGCTCTCGCCGTTACCTGGCGTTGCGGCGCCGGGCCGAACAGCGAGACGGCCAAGGCCTTCGCGTCGTTGTGCGCGACGCACCCCGGTCCAGCACCGGTCATGGTCGATTGGAGCGACGGCAACGGAACCACGGCGCGATTCCAAGCTCGGTCGGTTCGCGTCGAACTCGACGCGGAGTTCCTGGACGCCGTGCGCGCCCTCGTCGGGACCGACCAGGTCCGCCTCACCAAGGCGGACGCCTAACGTGGCCAGCCCCGCTCATCTCGATTTCGAGAAACCGATTGCGGAACTCGAGGGACAGATCGCTCACCTCAAACGTCTCGCGACCGATCGGCAGCTCGATGTGCGTGCCGAAATCGAGCCGCTCGAAGGCAGGCTCGCCAGTCTCCGTCGGGAGATCTACAGCGGCCTCACTCCCATACAGCGCGTGCAGGTCGCCCGCCACCTAAAGCGGCCCTACTCGCTCGATTACATCAAGTTGCAGTTCACCGATTTCATCGAGCTGCGTGGTGACCGGCTGTTCCGTGACGATCCGGCAATCGTCGGCGGATGGGCGCGACTTCGTGGGCGGCCGGTGGTCGTGATCGGGCAGCAAAAAGGGCGCGACACGAAAGAAAACCTGAAACGCAACTTCGGGATGCCGCATCCCGAGGGGTACAGGAAGGCGTTGCGCCTGATGCACATGGCGGAGCGCTTTGGCGCACCCGTCATCACCCTGATCGATACGCCCGGTGCGTACCCGGGTCTGGGCGCCGAGGAACGCGGCCAAGCGGAGGCGATCGCCCGAAACTTGGAAGAGATGGCGACACTGCGCACGCCGATCGTGGCGGCGGTCATTGGTGAGGGCGGCTCGGGTGGAGCGCTCGCACTGGGACTCGCCGATCGCGTGCTGATGTTGGAGAACGCGATCTATTCGGTGATCTCTCCAGAGGGATGTGCCGCTATCTTATGGAATGACGCTTCGCAGAAGGCTCGCGCGGCGGAGTCGCTGAAGCTGACGGCCGGCGACCTGTTGCAACACGGCGTCGTGGACGAGATCGTCCCGGAACCGGACGGTGGGGCGCATTCCGATCCGGGAAAGGCCGCGCACCTCCTGGGGAGTGTGCTCGTCCGGCACGTAAGCGAGGTCGCGGCGATGGAAACAGAAGCGCTGATTGCGACGCGCGCCAAGAAGTACCTCGCTATTGGATCGTTTGTCGAGGAATGACCGTGCCAGAACTGGTTGAAGTCGCGTTCAAGGGCAACCGGAAAGAGTACTTCTCGTGGGAGGACCCCGAGCCGATGGCCGTCGGCAATGCGGTCGTCGTCGCGCTCGAGCGCGGGAAGGACCTGGGGCGCGTTACCGCCGTTGGCGAGGCTGCCGAGCGGAAATGTGGAGTGGGGTGCGCGGGGTGCGCGCTCTCCGAGCCGAAGAAGCCGGCCGGGAAGGTGCTCCGAATGGCGACCGTCGATGACACACACCTCAGCAACGAGCTCCGCAAAGCAGAGGAAGACGTTCGTCGGAAGGTGATGGAGCGCGTTCAGGCGCACGAGCTGGTCATGAAGGTCTCGGACGCGGAGTGGCAGTGGGACCGCAAGAAGCTCACCGTGTTCTTCACGGCCGAGAAGCGCGTGGACTTCCGCGCATTGGTCCGCGATCTCGCCAGCCTGTTCCGAACACGGATCGAACTGCGCCAAATCGGTGCCCGGGACGAGGCCAAGCGCTTGGACGGCATTGGGCGGTGCGGTCGTCAGTACTGCTGTTCGTCGTGGCTGCCCGAGCTCAAGCCCGTCAGCCTCTCCCTCGCCAAAGATCAACGCCTGTCATTGAATCCGGCCCAGATTTCGGGAGGGTGCGGACGGCTACTCTGCTGTCTCCGCTACGAGCACGACTTCTACGTCAGTAGCCGAAGACGGTTCCCGAAAGAAGGCAAAACCGTGCGGACCCAAGAAGGCGCCCACACGGTCGCCGCCGTGGACATTTTTCGCGAACTGGTCTTGCTGCGGCGGGAGGACGGATCCACGCGCAGCGTCCCGCTCGCCGTGCTGAAAGAAGAAGTGCGCGCGACGCCACGGCCGGGTCGCCGTGAACAGCAGCCACCGAGCAGTTTGATCACCTTCGACGAGGGACAAGCTCCAGCAACCCCCGAGCAGTCCGAGGAGGAGAGCGCGACTCCCGCCAAACGGCGGAGACGCAGGCGCCGCCGGCGCCGACGCGGTAAACGCGGCGACACGCCCCCCAACTCCTCGGAGACCGACGGTGGCGGATAAGTTTTACGTCACGACTGCCATCGACTATTCGAACGGTTCCCCTCACCTCGGTCACGCATTCGAAAAGATCGGCGCGGACTGCATCGCTCGCTACCGGCGCCTCAAAGGGCATCGAGTATCCTTTGTCATCGGTATGGACGAACACGGCCAGAAGGTCGCGCAGTCAGCTGAGGAGGCCGGCGCTCGCCCTCAAGATTGGGTCGATGGGATCGCGGCCGAATTTCAGGAGGCGTGGAACGAACTCGCCATCAGCCACACCGATTTCATCCGCACCACCGAAGCGAGACACACTCGGGCCGTCCAGGCGCTCCTGAGCCGAATTCACGAGGCAGGGTTCATCGAACCCGGCGTTTATAGCGGGTATTACTGCGTCGGGTGTGAAGCCTTCAAACTCGAAAAGGATCTCGTGGACGGGAAATGCCCGGAACACCCCACGCGGGACGTGAAATGGGTTGACGAACCAAACTTCTTCTTCAAGCTCGGAGCCTTCCGCGATCGATTGCTACAGACGTACGAAGCCAGCGAAGCCGCGGGCCGGCCGTTCGTCCAGCCGACGTCGAAATTCAACGAGATCAAGAATGTCGTGAGAGATTGGCAACCGGACTACTCCATGTCGGTGAGCCGCTCACGAGTGCCGTGGGGGATCCCGTGGCCAGGCGACGAGACCCACACGATCTACGTGTGGTTCGACGCGCTCATCAACTACCTCTCGGCAACCGGATTCCCCGATCCGGGATTCGAGGACACATGGCCGGCCGAGGTTCACATCATTGGGCCCGATATTGTCCGGTTTCATGCGGCCATTTGGCCCGCGATGTTGATGGCGGCAGGTATTCCCATCCCCCGGAGCGTGTGGTGCCACGGATGGATCAACACGGCCGGGGCTCGGTTTTCCAAGAGCGCGGGCGTCTCGTTGACACTTCGGAACGCCATCGACCGGCACGGTCCCGATGCGCTCAGATATTTCCTGTTGCGGGAAGTGCCGTGGGACGCCGACGGCAATTTCTCGTGGGAGCGGCTGGACATCCGCTACACCTCAGAACTCGCCGATGGCTACGGCAACCTCACCAGCCGGATCCTGTCGATGATCAGCAGGTATCGGTCCGGAACCGTCCCAGACGCCACGCAGGAAACCGAACTGGATCGCGCGGGCGACAGCGCCATCCAGGGATTTCAGCGGGCGATGGACCAGCACCTCCTTCACCAGGGCGGCGATGCAGCCTGGGGGCTCGTTTCTCGGGCCAACCAATTCGTGGAAGAGGAGGCGCCCTGGTCGCTCGCAAAAGAGGGAAAGACCGAAGATCTCGACCGTGTGCTGGCGTCGCTTGCCCGCTCGCTCACGCGCATCACGCTGATGGCGAGCCCCTTCATGCCGGAAAAAACCCGGGTGGTCTGGCAGGGGCTTGGCTTCAAGGGGTCCCCGTCAGAAGCTGGCTGGAAGGATCTGTCCTCGCCCCGCTGTGGAGGACACACCGTCACGCGCATTCCCCCGCTGTTTCCCAAGCCGGAGGTCGTGAAGTAACTCATTTATTGACAAACAATTAGGTATTGTGGACAACCCGCCTTGACAGCCGGTGCAGACCCATCTAAGTTCTCCCGTCCTTGCCTCCACCTATCGGGCCAGCCGTCTCGCGTTACCTTATCTCGGCAGTCCGAACCAGGACCGCGTTATCAGGACGACATTGGTGACGAGCATCACAGTTTGACATTTCGTTGTCTCAGGCGGTGAAGTGAGCGGCATCACGGTCGGGACGTATCATAAATGCTAGGTAGTGTGGACGTTTTCCCGGGATCTGGGCGAGTGTCGAGCGAAGCGAGAGCGAGAAGGAATGATATGAATGGCTGAGAAGGGGCGCTGGACTCTCGTGGTCGTGCCGCCCGGCACGGATGAGTCGCGGTCCATGCGGGTGCCGTTGCTGGCCATTCGCCTCGTGCTCATCGGCATGGCCGCCATCGCCCTCGTCACCCTCGTGCTCAGTTATTCCACCGCTTCCAAGGTCATCGCCCTGCAGCAGCTCGACCGTCTCGAGCGCCGCAGCGTGTTGCTCGCTGACGAGTTGACACGGACGCGCTCGTTGCTCGACCAAGTAACCGACACAATAGAGGTCATCGCCCAGCGCGACCGGATGGTGCGGCTGCTCGCGGGTCTGGAGCCTACCGACCCCGACGTCCAGCTGGCCGGGATTGGCGGACCGGTTGGTGAGTGGACCGCCGAGGAGCGGATCCTCGCGGAGGATCCAACGGGACGAGGCGCGCTCAAGATGCGCACTGACATGGGAAGTCTGATTCGGCGCGCCAACTTCCTTGCGCAGTCGTTCGACGCCGCACGCGACACACTGGAAAGCCACGTCGACCGGCTCCTCAGAACACCCTCCACCTGGCCGACGCGCGGGTGGTACACCAGCCGTTTCAGCCGGGCACGCCTTCATCCCATCCACGGGGAGGAGCGTCCGCACAAAGGAATCGACATCGCCGCTCCAATGGGATCGCCCATCCTTGCTCCGGCAAAAGGCCGCGTCAAAGAGATTCAGACCTCGAAGGGCTATGGTCTCATGGTGGTTATCGACCACGGGCGCGGGGTCGTGACGCGATACGCCCACTGCTCGAAGGTGTTGGTCGAGGTCGGCCAACCCGTCGTGCGTGGGGATGAAATCGCCCTCATCGGAATGACAGGAATCGCTACCGCTCCACACGTGCACTACGAGGTCATCGTGCGCGGCCGAGCCGTCGACCCGTACATGTACATTCTCGACGAAGAGAACGACATCGTCGACTGACCGATTCTCGTACCTCGCCGGAACCCTGGCGCCACAACACAGACCAATTCCAACCGTGAAGCGTTTGTCGCGCGTGCTCGCGTGGTTGGCGGTTTCATTCGGGCCCGCATGCAGCGCAGGCGAACCCCATCTCGCGATCGTTGCAACAACAGCCACCGGGCAGCCGCTCGCGGGCATAACGGTAAACATGACTCCGTACGCCATCGACCGGCTGCTGGATTCTTTGCGTCGCGCGGCCCCCACCGCGCCCCCAACCTTCGACAACCTCCTTGGGCAGTTCGACTCCTACCAGCTGCCTGATGTCTCCCTACTTCATGCCGAGGATGCCGGATGGCGGGCCACACGAGATAGTGTGCAAGCACTGGCCGACTCGCTGAATGCAATTGGGCAGGAGGCCAGCGGGTACGCACGCGAGTACGCACGATTGGGGGAACTCTACCGGCGCTACACACAACGCACCGCCGAACGGGAGGCCCGATTGCGGGATCAAATGGGTGCGCATCGTGAACTCGCCCTGATGGCGCGTACAGCGGCTGATTCGATTCGAGCATGGGAGGAGGACGCGTTTCGGGACTATCCCGCTCTCGCCGCTTCAGCCCTCGAGCGGGAGGGGAGACAAGCGCACGAAGCCGTGACCGGCGCCGACGGCATCGCACGGGTTACCCTCGAGCCCGGACCGTGGTGGGTCACCGCCCGAATGCGGCATCCCGACAATCCCTACTTGGAGTACTACTGGACCATCGCCCTGGTGGCCGGGCCCTTGGGTCCACGGCGGGTCCCGCTGAGCCTCGAGATGGCGGAGACCCGCTGGCGTCACTGAGCACGCGTCCGGTGTTGTACCTTTCAGGGTGCGTGGCAGCGAGCCGCGTTCCCCGGCCATAATCGGACGAAGAAAGGACCACCGTGCAGGCTCGAACTCTTGGGATCATGCTCCTCGCGGGAGGCGTGGTTGCGGCCGGTGCGCTGTGGGCGCGGGTCGCCCGGCGGGCGGCCGACACTCCGGAACCCGACAAAGCTCAGCAGGTAGACGAGGCTGACGCGTCCCAACAGGATCTCAACCTCAGAAGTCAGCGGGCCAAGGGCGACCCCAACGCTCCGATCACGGTCTACGAGGTCAGTGACTTCCAATGCCCGTACTGCCGACAATGGTGGGAAGAGTCGTTGCCCCTGCTCGACCAAGAATACATCAAGACGGGCAAGGTTCGCTTCATCTTCCTCAACATGCCGCTGGTACAGCTCCACCCCAACGCCCCGGCGGCGCACGAGTTCGCGATGTGCGCGGCAACCCAGAATCGGTTTTGGCCGGTACACGACCTGCTGTATGAGCACCAAAACTCATGGGCGCCGCTCGACGAACCCGAATCGTACTTCTGGATGTTGAGCGATTCGGCAGGTCTCAATAGAGATACGCTCGGGGAGTGTCTGGAAACCGGAACCGTGCGCACGCTCATCGCCCAAGAAGCGCTGGGGCTGTCGCAGGCCGGCGTACGCGGGACGCCCTCATTCGTCATCGAAGGTGGGTTGATGCGCAATATCCCGTTCGAGCACTGGCGGCCCGTGCTCGACTCGATCTTCACGGCGAAGACTACGAAATGAGTGGAAGACCGTAAACGGTACGTGGTGAGTAGTGAGCGGGAGGACCTCGATTCACCCGGACTGTTCTCCTCTCCCTTCTCACTACTCACTACTCACTACTCACTACTCACCACTCACCACACTCACCATCTATCAGCTGTTGATTATCGTCACCCCGATATCATAAAGCGCATGCGTCCACGCGGTGATGCCCAATCCCCGCGCCACGAATAATCCGCTCAACAACAGACCGGCGATTGCCCGGAAGGTGAAAGAGGGCAGAGTGAGCCGATCTCCCAGCGGCCCGACGTAGTGGAATCCGCTGAAGATGAGCGCGCTCCCAACGATGGCTACCGTAACGGCAACCGGTTTGCTCCACCCGAGATACGTTCCCACGCCGTACAGCGCCGATACCAGTAACAGGCGAAACAGCAGTTCCTCGTAGATACCGGCTCCGAGCGAGATCACGAGTTGCGTGCCGAGCGGAATGACGTGCTGACCGCCTTGGAGCGTGAACAGGGGTCCCGGGAGGAGCCATGCTGTCAGGGTGGAGACGACCCCGCCCAGTAGGGCAGCGTAGACGAGGCTCTCGGCGAACATGCCCACGAATATTCGCGTGTTGAACGCTCCCCCGCGCCGGCGATGATCGCGCCACACCACCCAGGCGCCAATGCCCAGCAACAGCGTGCCGAACACCGCCAATCCCGCGCGACCACCCAGCGACACAAACAGGGTCTTGAGCAAGACGTCTGCCCCGTTTCGGACACCGGCGAACGCCGAGTGGGAGATCGCGAGAGCGAGAAGCTCGTATAGCACCAGAAGCGGAAATGCAAACGTGATGCTGTAGCGCAGCTCGCGAGCAGTCAGCCAATATTTCTGTGGCGTCATTCGTTACAACCTATCATCTTGGGCAGTCATGACGCATATCCCGTATCGGCTTGCTGCGCGAGTCACTCATCGCATTCCCGGTATCGGCGGAAAGCTCGCCCGCAGTCTTGCCGGCCGGCGGCAGGCGCAAAACCGCTGGGTTGCGTGGGCGGCATCCCACCGTACGGCAGATCCATTGATCTGGGTTCACGCCGCCTCTGTGGGCGAAGCGCTCACGGCAGTGCCGATCGTCTCGCGTATCAAGGCGCGCGAGGCATCGGTGCAAATGGTGCTGTCGTATTCGTCACCGTCTGCCGCGGCATGGTCGTGGTCGGGGCTTGCCGCACACGCCGATTACATCCCGCTCGAGGAACCTGCGTCCGTCTCCCGCGTGTTCGACGCCGTCCGGCCCTCACTGATCGTATTCGCTCGAGGCGACCTCTGGCCGGAGTTCGTCACACAAGCCGCGCGCCGCAGCCGTCCCATCACCATTGTCGGTGGATCCGTGAGGCCCGAAAGTCGGCGCCTCGCTTGGCCGGCCAAGCCGGTGCTCCGCCGCGTCTATCGATCGGTGACGTGGGTGGGCGCGGTCTCTGCGGAGGACGGCGCGCGCTATGTCGACCTGGGGGTTCCACCCGCACGAGTGGACGTTACCGGCGACCCTCGCCATGACCAGGTGCTGGAGCGGCCAGTGTCGTTGAGCATCATGCGCAGCTTGGGCGAGTGGGCCGAGAACGCAACAGTGCTTGTCGCCGGCAGCACCGACCGTGCCGACGCCCGGATTGTGCTCGACGCGTTCGCCGCCGTGACCCAGTCCCTGCCGCGCCTCAGGTTGTTGCTCGTTCCCCACGAACCGGTTGCCCAGCACGTCGCAGAAGTGACGGCGCAGGCATCGGCGCGGGGCCTCGACGCTGAAATCTGGAACCCGGACGGCTTCACCAAAGCGCGCTGCCTCATTGCCAGCCGCATGGGGACCCTCGCAGACCTCTACGCGCTGGCGCATGTCGCGTACGTTGGCGGAGGATATGGCCGGGGGGTCCACGCTGTCAGCGAGCCGGCGGTGTTTGCCGTCCCGGTCACGTTCGGTCCACGCCACGAGGAGTCGCCCGATGCGGTGCGGCTGGTAGGCCGCGGGGGAGCCGTCGCACTTCCAGAGCGGCGTCACGCGGCGAATGCGCTGGCGAGCGTGCTCCGCCAGTGGACGGCGGATGCGGCCGCACGCAGCACCGCAGGGCTCAACGCCCGACGCGTGATAGCCGCCGGAGCAGCGGCTGCAAGCGCAGCCGCATTGCTCCGGTTCTTGGATTCCGCCCGCTAGGCACCCGTTTTCGTTGCGACGGTTTTACGTCCTACGTGATATTGTCGTCGTTCTCCGTACCCTACATTCCGGGGACGCCACCAAACGGGAAACTGACGCCGGCGTAGAAGTGAATGACCTTGTGCTTCACATCGTCCGGATCCTCGGCGGCTGTCGTCAACCCCAGGGTGTAACCGACTCCCGTGAAGAACCGGTTTTGTATGAGCAGGCTCGCGCCGAACAGAAGACCGAAACTCGCGCTCTTCGTTTGGTCCTTACAGTCTTCCCCATCGGTGTCAGTACATGAGACGTTGAGACCCAGCTCCGGACCCAGATAGAACACCGGCCGCACCGGTGAAACCTCGCTGACCGGCGGCGAAACCCCTAAATACGGGGCGAAGTTGATGTTGTTGACCTCAACCTTCTCATCAGTGGCAGAATCCTTCGCGCCCTGCATGCTGTAGAACCCGGTAAACCCTATGGACACAACCGGGTGAACCGCGATCGACACAAAGCCACCACCCATACCCCCCAGCAGAATGCTGGTGTCGGTCACGTCGTCACCACCGAGATCGGCGAGGTTGAGCCCACCAAACAGGCCCGCGCTCCCTTGCACCTGCGCAACGCCCGGAGTCACCCACATTAGGGAAACGGCCACCAGCGTCACACCGATCAGTTTCTTCATGATTCACCCCGCTTATTCAAGGATAGTTGTGTCTCGTTTCATCCGACAACGCTTGCCACCTCCACGCGATAACACGGTCGCGAGGGACACATGAAGTCCCCGTGAAGACTACGTGAGTCTCCCAGGCGGGCGTCTTGGTTCAGCATTCCGACCACCTACATGATTCCCAAGCCCGGAACGGAAATGGTGTAATGCAGACCAATGCTGAACAGCAGTGGTGTGATGCTTCCCGCACCGACGTCAATCGACAGCCAGTCGAGCGTAGCGTGGGCGCCGACGCCATTGGGCGCCCCGATGCTGATCCCTCCGGACGCGCCGAACCCGAAGTCCGTTTGTGAGGTGCCGTCAGAGGATGTCCGCTGAACTTGAATCCGCGGCATGACCCACGGGTTCACACTGATGGCGGGGCTCGGCACATCGATCGCAATGGCCACCCCGAGCGGAATGTTGACGAAGGTGCTCCCGCCCGCGCTCAAATGCCCGACGCCTCCTTGCAACGAAACCTCGACGGGAACCAAGGGACCCTTGACCACTTTGATGGCGGCGCCACCGCCGAGGGTGACTTCACTATCGCCATTCTTCACGGTGCCCACCCCACCCCAAAAACTCAGCGCCGGCAACCCGACACCGACCCGCGCCCCAAAGTAGTTCGTCTCGCCGGACTCGTCGTTCAAGCCGCGACTGTAGTCGCCCGCCAGCATGACACCGGGCCCCATCGATCCGTTTGGCACCACCATTCCATGGAGCTGCGCGTGCGCGTCGTTGGGGAGCGCAGCCAAGACGAATCCTGCAACGGTAATCCCCGTAAGCAACCGTTTCATCACAACGTTCCTCCTCCCGTGGGTCAAGTCCGCGCCTGTCGCGCCTGGGTGGCGGACACATCATGGAACCGGACGCAACTATTGCGAACGCCCAGCCTGTCAGTCAATACCGTGTTCTGAGCGCGCGTGTTCTGCTTTGGTTGTTCGGCAGGTGTTTGAAGGAAGCGGTGGGTTACCGAACCCAGACGGCGCTGACTGAAACGCCTTCCAGGTCCCCGAGGCCAACGCTGATCCGAGCGTCGAACACGGAACTCAAACGGACGTCCGCTCCGAGACCGAGGACGATGTTGAGTTCGGCGTCTTGATTCCTCCCGGCGGTAATGAAGGTCGTAGGCTGGAGATATGGTACGATACTCACGTCAGATTCCTCGACGTTCAACCGTCGGCCCAACGAAAGGCCCACGGGAATCACGGCGGTCGACGCGTTCTCCACGATCCTGGCCCCGAATCCAATGATGATCGATCCGTCGAGCGGGAAGTCCGGGGCATGCGTGATGATCCGCTGTCGCGCCGAGACGCCTAGGAGCAGCTGGGTATCTCTTCCCTCCGGCGCACCAAAGAATCCTCCACGCAGCCCGATGTCGAACGCACGAAAGCCGAAACGATAGTGTCCCTCGAACGCAGCCCCGCCGCCGTCCGGAAAGCTCGCCGTCCCGCCGAACTCGCGCGCGGTGAACGCGCGATACGGCGCGTGGAAGCTGGGCATGCCCGTCGATTGGGCAACTGCCGCAGTCGGCACGCTTGCCAGCAACGCGACAACGGCTGCGATGTTACGCGGAAGAAGGCGCATTCTCGGCAAACTCAGCCACAACCTTGACCACGTCATCCATCACCTGAAGGAACCCACCCCGCACGCGGAAGGTCGTCGACTCCGTATCCTGCCGCACGGTGAGCGTGCCATCGCCCAGCAGCGTCATGAACGGTGCGTGACGGGGGAGGATGCCCACTTCGCCGTCGTACGCCGGCGCGATGACGGACGTGCAATCGCCGTCAAATACCGATCGCTCGGGTGAGATGATGGAGACGCGCATCACCCCTCCGCAATCTCCTTCGCCTTCGCAACGACCTCTTCGATGCCGCCCACCATGTAGAACGCCTGCTCCGGAAGATGATCGAACTCGCCGCCGACAACCCGCTCGAACGCTTCGATCGTATCCTCCAATTTCACGTATCGCCCTTTGATGTTGGTAAACTGCTCAGCAACGTGGAATGGCTGTGACAGGAGCTTCTGCACGCGCCGGGCCCGTCCGACGATCAACTTGTCTTCCTCCGAAAGCTCATCCATCCCCAGGATGGCGATGATGTCCTGGAGATCCTTGTACCGTTGCAGAACCCGCTGCGTTTCGACTGCGGCGGCGTAGTGCCGCTCACCCAAGTACTGTGCATCGAGAATCCGGCTCGACGAATCCAGCGGATCCACCGCCGGGTAGATGCCGATCTCTGTCAGTGCCCGTGACAACACAACCGTCGCGTCCAAGTGGCTGAAAGCGGTTGCCGGCGCCGGGTCCGTCAAATCGTCCGCGGGCACATAGATTGCCTGCACCGATGTGATGGATCCTTTCTTGGTGGACGTGATGCGTTCCTGGAGATCGCCCATCTCGGTTGCAAGCGTCGGCTGATACCCAACGGCACTCGGCATGCGGCCAAGCAACGCTGAAACTTCTGAGCCGGCCTGCGTGAAGCGAAAGATATTGTCGATGAACACCAGCACGTCCTGGCCCTCCCGGTCCCGGAAGTACTCGGCCACCGTGAGCCCGGACAGACCAACCCGGAGGCGCGCGCCCGGCGGCTCGTTCATCTGGCCGTAAATGAGCGCAGCAGAGTCGAGCACCCCGCTCTCCTTCATTTCCAGGTAGAGATCATTCCCTTCCCTGGTACGCTCCCCCACACCGCAGAACACCGAACGGCCGCCGTGTCCCTTGGCAACGTTGTTGATCAGCTCCATGATCACGACGGTCTTGCCAACCCCGGCGCCGCCGAACAACCCGATCTTGCCACCTTTCACAAACGGAGCGATCAGGTCAACAACCTTGATGCCGGTCTCGAACACCTCGGTCTTCGGTTCCAGCGTCGCAAAGGCTGGAGGGCTCCGGTGAATCGGCCAGCGCTCGACGTCAGCAGGAATCGGCGGACCATTGTCCACCGGTTCACCAATCACGTTCAAGATGCGACCGAGAGCGGCGTTGCCTACGGGAACGGTGATGGGACCTCCCGTGTCCTCCACCGGCATACCCCGCACGACACCGTCCGTCGTGCTCATGGCCACCGCCCGCACCTGGTTCCGACCAATGTGTTGCTGAACCTCCGCGATCACATTGACCGGAAATCCACTGTCTCCACTGCTCTTCA
>JBFHWR010000023.1:0-19677 GCA_041599395.1 Gemmatimonadales bacterium
ATCGTTCCCCACAACCATCCGGTCTGGCTCATCGGGGTTGATCCATAGGTCGTGGATGTCGCCGTGAGGTACGTCGATCGACTCGAACGTTTGTCCGCCGTCGATCGAGCGGTAGAGTCCCGTGTTCAACCCGTACACGGTATTGGGATCCTGCGGATCGGCCCGGACATGCGTGTAATACCACGCGCGCTGTCTGAGCTTGTTCTCACTATTGGTGCGCTTCCACGTCTTCCCGGCATCGTCGCTCCGGTAGACGCCGCCGGCCGGCTCCGCCTCGATAATCACCCACACCCGATCGGGGTTGGCGGGCGACACGCTGATCCCGACCTTCCCCACGACCCCTTCCGGCAACCCTCCCGCGAGCTTCTGCCATGAGTCTCCGCCGTCGGTGCTCTTGTAGACTCCGCCCTCCGGGGCCCCGCTGATCAGGGCCCACGGCTTCCGCTCGGCCCGCCAGATGCCGGCGTACAGCTCGCGAGGGTTCTTGGGATTCATCGCGATGTCCGAGGCGCCGGCGCTGTCGTTGAGCTGGAGCACGTGCTCCCAGGACTGCCCGCCGTCCGCAGAGCGGAACACACCACGCTCCGGGTTCTTTCCGAAGGGCTGGCCGAGCGCCGCAGCGTACACCAGGTCGGGGTTGGCGGGGTGAACCACGATGCGACCCACCTGACCGCCCTCCCGCAGGCCACTGAAGGTCCAGGTGCGACCTGCGTCGGTAGAGCGCCAAAGCCCTCGACCAGCCGAAGTATTGCCGCGGATGTCATGGGAACCCTGGCCCACGTAGATCACATTCGGGTCCGACGGAGCCACCGCCACCGAACCAATTGAACCTCCAAAAAACCCGTCACCGATGTTGGTCCAACTCTGCCCCGCATCGTCGGACTTCCAGACTCCCCCACCCGTGGTGCCCATGAAAAACAGGTTCGGCAGGCCGCGCACACCCGCAACAGCTGTTGATCGACCGCCGCGGTATGGACCGACCATGCGCCACTCCAATCCGGAGTAGAGTGCCGGGTCCGGGCCGGACTGCGCGCCGAGCAGGGGCGGTGTGGCAGGGGACTGAATGCCGACGAGCGTCCCGATCAGTAGCGGCTTGAATGGGAGACGCAGTGGAGAGTTCATGGTCAGCCTTTCTCGGAGCTAGGAGCTAGGAGTTAGGAGTTAGGCGCCAGGGGTCGGAACGGCAAGGCTTAGCTGATAGAGCCCCTCACTGCTCGCTCCCTCTACTTCCCACCTCCCATCACTTAGACACCTAGACGTACCTCACACGCCTCCACTCGCATGCATTCGGGCAGGCCAAAACCGTAGCGAGCAGATACTCACGAAGCACAATTATTGTTAAGTAAAATCGAGCCAAATCGGGCTGTTTTGCACGATTTTTTCCCGCGTTGGGATTCGCGTTGCAGCAAAGGGCCCGGCTAGGGTTCGCGCGGCCGGGTACACAAGGGCGTTCGCCCCTTTAGGTGGGTCACCAGGTACGGTTTTTGCCTCCTCTGTGCGCTGCGTCACCAAGCGTGGCCGGTGACTACGAGCGACAGCGATCGACTAGCATGGAGGGGGCAGCACAGTGGATACGGTGAGCACGACCCAGATTGAAAACGGACGGCGCGGCTACGCCAAGCCGAGATCCATGACGACCGTCAGGTACCGACAGATCGCCGGAGCAGGGAAACCGCTGGTCATCGAGCGGCCCGGGCTTCAGCGATTCCGGAATCTTCCGGATCCGGTGGCTGGGCGGGTGCTGGAGTTCCTGGACGAAGTGAAGCAGTCCAATCCGGAATACAGTGGAGCCTACAGCAGGGCGTGGCGGGATTTCCTCCAGCGGTTTTCGCTGATCTTCTTCGAGCCGTTTCAGTCGCCGCGGCACTTTGCCCCGAAGGAAGCCCTAGATGAAGCCGCCTTGATGACATACGCCGACAATCTCATCCAGGCGTTGCGGCCGATTCTGCACGCACTTCGCGAGAGTGGGTCGGAACACGAGAACGCGCATGAGGAGGGATCCAGCACGCTCGAGCTCGTCGTGGACGCGCGACCGAATGGTGAGACTGTGAACGAGGCGATGCGCGCGTAGAACGCCGCCTCCTCTGCCCCCCGTCCGGTAGCTGCCGCTGGGTCCTCGACTCGGCAAGATCAGCTCTAATTCCATCCGCAACTCGAGTGACACACGACACCGCCCCAATTCGGTGGCGGTTTTTCTTGTGATCATGGATGCTGGCGTGCCCTCGGGCGCCTCTCCATTTTGCACGGCGGCGTGGAGTGGTGACGCCGTGTCCATTTCGGGAGGCGCATGTGGGGATTCGGAGCACAAGTCCGAGCCGGCTCCTTTCCGCAGCGGAGGCCGCCGAGTACCTAGGGATCACTAGGAGAGCGCTGCGCCGGTTGGTGCGAGCGGGTGAGCTGGCGTACGTCAGACGTGGAAGGCATTTGGGATTCAGACTCGACGATCTCGATGCAGCCCTGCCGCCCTCTCCGGCGCGCGTATTCCTCAGGGGCGTCGCCTTAGGTGCCGTGGCCGTTGCTCTCCTGGGCTGGGCTCGTCGTGCGATCCTCCGTATGGATCCACCCGAGGGAGGCCGCGACCACCGCCGCCCGGCGGCCGCACTGCGCGCGGCTCGGGTGGATCGGCGCAGTCAACTCCTTACGGAGTTTCATTCGCTCCTGAAAAGCCACTATGCAACGACTCGCTTCATGGCAGCCCTGTTAGTGCTTCAGAACCGCAGGGTGGCCGACCGCCGTCAGGTCAACATACCCGTGGCGGTGGAGCGGCGAAGCGGTCGCGACCGGCGCGCGACGGCCAACATCGACGCCGAGGTTGAGGAGTGGCGTCAGCGGCTCGCAGCTGCTGCGCGCTCGAACCGCAACTAATCCGGCCGTCCACTGGAGCGTTGCGTCCACGCAACAGAAATCGTCGATTCGGGATTTTTGTTGTGTCGGCGCAACACCCCGACCTGCGCCCTTGGCCGAACTCAACTCATCCTTGGCAGATGGTCGGAGCACGGGCTGTGTCGAAACCGTCGAGCGTTCTGGGCGTACTGGCTAGTGTCACGGCTTCTCGCCGAGCCGCCGAACTGGGATTCAACTCGAGATCGCGTGTTCGAGACGACCAAGCAAGAGAGCGACGTGCGGGTCGCACGAATCCGGTTGCCGCGCTCACGGCCCACCGTGCGGCGGAACCGGAGCTTGCGGCGACTGCTGCTGCGCCTTGCGCTGCGCATGCTGTTGCTCACACTTCTCGTCGCGCTTCCATTCGTGGCGTTCGTACGGGTGTCCGTCTATGGCTACGCCAGCCGCGGCTTTCCCGCTTCACTGGCGCTGATCATTGCGATCGCCGTGACCGCGTCGATCGTCGCCCTATACGCGATGGTACTCTCGAAGAAGCTCACCGGGAGGGCTCGTGCCCGGCTCATGTGGCGGCGCGTCGCTCTCCCGCTGGTCCTCGTGTATTCCGGCTACGGACTCTGGTACCTCTCGAGTCTCAATGCCAAATCGGAGGAAGTGCGAGCCCATTACGGGGCGCTCCACCCGGTATTGCGGATAGCCCTCGGTACCGTGCTCCTGGTTGATCGCGACATCGTCCTGACCGAGGTGCGCCGTGTCCCGGCCGACTACCGGACGATGGGCTTGTCGCCACGCGATGAATCGCTGCACTATGAGCAGCGGGACGGCTACGTTCACGCTGTGGACCTTCGCACGATCGGTCGGAGCGGGCTCACGAACTGGCTTGTAGAGCAGTATTTCCGGTCGATGGGATTCAGCACTCTTCGGCACGTTGGGACGGCAGACCATCTCCATGTCGCGTTGCCGGTCTCCGGTTCGTGACGATCCCGTCTCGATTCGCTGAGGTGTCACCGGCGCCAGGTAAGCGATACGCCGCCGGACACCACCCAGAGTCGCATTCGTTCGTCGACGGCAAGCAGATTCCGCTTGGCTCGCTGTGACGGGGCGATTGTGACGCCAACGTAGGGGGCAAAGTGGATGTGCCCTCGGCTGGGAATTTCGTATCCACCCCCCGCCGTGATGACAAAGCCGTTCGAACTGAGTCGGCGGACGCTTGACGTCTCGGAGTACCGGGCGGCACCGCCACCGAACTTTACGAAGAAGCTCCGTTGTTCGACTGACGGAAAGAAGTACATCAATGCGGTCACGGACAGGATACTTCGCGTCGTGTCGGAGCCCGATGTCAACCATCCCGACCCGTTTATTCCGACCGTGATCTTTTCCGATGGGGTTCCCCCGATCTCCAAAAACCCGGAGATACCCAGTGTCTGACCCGTTGGACACCCGGTGCAGCGCACTCCGGTGAAGGCCGGTCCGACACCGGCCGTCACCCAGGGGCCGTATCGCACATCGCCCCGCTGAGCATGCGCGGGCGCTGCCAGCGCCAGCCAGCCGGCGGCGCAGGCCATGAGCGTGTGCGAGACCCGGCGCGGTTTCGTGCCGAGCTTGCCGCCGCTCACCGGACCCAATACCTTTGGCGGCGCCAACCCGGGTGACGGCTGGCGAGCTTCGGGTGATTCACGTCGCGGCGCGCGCCGCTGGCGTTCGTCGATCTTACACATCGCACACTTCAACAAATAAGACTGTTCCGACATGGCTGGCAATCTGATTGATTGGCGTGACGATCGGTTCGTCGTGCCCGACGACCCCATCGTTCCGTTCATTGAGGGTGATGGTATTGGGCCGGATATCTGGCGCGCGGCGCAACGCGTGTTCGACGCGGCCGTGAAACAAGCCTTCGGGGGATCCCGCCGCATCGTCTGGCGAGAGATCCTGGCCGGTGAGAAGGCGCACCGTGAGACCGGCGAATGGCTCCCGCAGGCGACGTTGGAGGCAATTCGAAAACACCGGATCGCGATCAAGGGGCCGCTCACCACCCCCGTTGGCGGAGGAATTCGCTCGCTCAACGTCACTCTGAGACAAGTGCTGGACCTGTACGCCTGCGTTCGACCCGTCCGCTACTTCCGCGGCGTGCCGTCACCGATGAAGGATCCGGGGCTGCTCGACGTCGTCATCTTCCGAGAGAATATCGAAGACGTCTATGCGGGGCTGGAGTACGAAGCGGGCAGCGAAGAAGCGGAGCGGCTCCGGTCGTTCCTCAACGACACGATGGGAGCCAACGTTATCGAAGGGAGCGCAATCGGTATCAAACCGATGAGCGCCGCACGCTCCGAGCGGCTCATCGGCAAAGCCATTCGCTTCGCGATCGATCGGAGCCGCCCGTCCGTGACGCTCGTCCACAAAGGCAACATCATGAAGTTCACGGAGGGGGCCTTTCGGGATTGGGGATACCGCCTGGCACGGTCCCGCTTTGCCAACGAAACGGTGCCCGAATCGGAGACCGACGGGAAGGCGCCGGGTGGGCGGGTTGTCATCAAAGACCGCATTGCCGACGCGATGTTTCAGCAGGTGTTGCTCCGGCCGGCCGAATACTCAGTCATCGCCACGTCCAACCTCAACGGCGACTATCTCTCTGACGCCTGTGCGGCGCAGGTGGGCGGGCTCGGAATGGCGCCGGGGGCGAACATGAGTGATGGCTATGCGCTCTTCGAGGCGACACACGGCACGGCGCCGAAGTACGCCGGACAGGACAAGGTGAATCCAAGCAGCGTGGTGCTCTCGGGTGTCATGATGCTGGAGGAGATGGGCTGGCACGACGCTGCGCAGTCGATTGTCCGCGGAATCGAAGGCGCGATTGCGGACCAGACTGTCACCTACGATCTCGCACGCCAGTTGCCCGGCGCGACCGAGGTACCGACATCGGGATTTGCCGACGCCGTCATCAGCCACCTCGGCAAGAACTAGCTGTGGCCGCGTGAAAACCGCTGTCAGAACCGCCCAGCTCGATCGACTCAGAACGCCTCTATTGGCGGTCGCCACCAGCGTCCTCGGGCGGCGCGTGCCCCGCTCGCTGGGACCGCTCGACCGCGCAGCCGGCGGCGAGGTGGGCCGCGCGATCGCAGCCGGCGACTTCACGGGGAAGCGCGATCAGACGGCGCTCCTCTACCCCCGGCGGGGACCTCGGCGGCTGTTGCTCGTTGGCATGGGTCCAGAGCGCGACGTCTCGCGGCGGGCGGTACGGCGAGCGGCGGCAATAGCCGCACGGATGGCGCTGCAACACGATGTCACGTCGATGGCATTCCATGTCGTGCTCGAGAGCCAGGGTGTGCTGAGCCCGGAAGATGTCGGGCAGGTCGTCCCCGAGGGTGTGGCGCAGGGTGGATGGCGATTCACCGATTACAAGGAAGCCGACTCCGCGGGCAAGCCGATTGAGCGCCTCCATATCATCACGAGCACGGAGCACCGCGCGGCCACGGAGCGGGGGCGGAAGATCGGAACGGCGATCGCGCATGCGCAGCAATGGGCGAGGACCTTGCAGGCGCTGCCCGGCAACGTGTGTACACCCGCGTATCTCGGGAATGTCGCCCGGCAGCTTGCAAAATCGAAGGGGTTGAAGGTAACCGTACTGACCCGTGGGCAGATCGAACGGGCGGGAATGCACGCGCTCTTAGCCGTCGCACAGGGCTCTATGCAGGATCCTCGATTCATCGTGCTGGAGTATCACGGTGCCGGGAGTGACGCGCCGCTCTGTTTCGTCGGAAAGGGCGTGACGTTCGATTCCGGCGGCATCTCCATCAAGCCCGCGCTGCACATGGAAGAGATGAAGTACGACATGTCGGGAGCAGCGGCGGTGCTGGGTCTGTTTCACGCACTCGGCGAGCTCAAGCCAGCCGCCAACGTCGTGGGGCTGGTGCCTGCCACCGAGAACATGCCGTCCGGCAGTGCGGTCAAACCCGGTGATATTATCAGCAGTCATCTCGGCAAGGCCATTGAGGTGGTCAATACGGATGCAGAAGGGCGCCTCATTTTGGCAGATGCGCTCTCGTATGCGCGCCGCTACAAACCTGCATGTGTGATCGATGCCGCGACGTTGACCGGCGCCGTCGTGGTCGGCCTGGGGTATCATGCCACGGGTCTCATGGGAAACGATGAGCGGCTCATCGAGGAACTGCGTCGAGCCGGCGAAGTCGCGGGCGAACGGTGTTGGCCGCTACCACTATGGGACGAGTACCGGTCGCAAATCGATTCGGACGTTGCCGACGTCAAGAACGTGGGCGGCCGGCCGGCGGGCTCGATCACGGCTGGCTGGTTTTTGCGCGAATTCGTAACGGATGTCGCATGGGCGCATCTCGACATTGCCGGAACTGCCTATACGGATTCGAATCAACCGGATCTCGCCAAGGGCCCCACCGGCGTGGGCGTTCGGCTCTTCTCGCACTTCGTGCTCGGGCGCGCAAAGGCGTGACCCTTACGTGGCACCGCACGGTGCCGGTCGGGCTGCTGCTCGTCCTTCTCCCTGGAACGCTCACCGCCAACGCCCAAGACACCACGCTCGTGGACTCGACGCTGGTGGACATGATGACTGCCCCCGACGTGGTCGATACCAGCGACATGAGAGTACCGGTTCCCGAGCCGGCGGTTTCGGCCGGTCCGTTGCCACGACTCTCACGGTTCAGCTTTGATCGAGACGGCATGCTCTGGTCAGGTGCAGAGACGCTGTCGGATCTCCTGACGGCGATTCCCGGCGTGTATATCGCTCGGAGCGGTTTCCTCGGGCAACCTGAATACGTGGCGTACGGCGGACGAGGGGGCAATGCCGTCGAACTCTACTGGGACGGGCTGCCTCTCTATCCACTGGGTGGGGACTCGTTGTTCGTCGAGCTGAGCCGCATACGGCTGAGCTATCTGGACCGAGTTGACGTGGAGGTGCTTCCCTCAACACTCAGAATCCATCTCGTCTCGACACGCCACTCGGGTCTCGACCCCCGTTCGATGATTCAAGTCACCGCGGGCGCGTTCGAGACGAGTGTGTTCGCCGGTCTGTTTCAGAAGCGATGGCCGAGCGGACTGGGACTGAATCTCGCCGCCGACTTCATCGGCACCGAGGGTGCGAGTGGACCGGGTCGTAATGACCAGAGCTTCGACGGATGGGTGCGGTTGGACTGGCTCCCGACTCCGCGGACAGGAGCGACGTACCAGGTTCGACGCCAGCGGCAAGATCGGGATCTCGCAGAAAACGTGCCCGAGCGAAAAGGGGCGCGGACCGATTTCCTGTTTTCTCTCTTCACTGGTACGCGAGACGACGGGCTCGGACTCCGCGCCGAAGGCGGTCTGGCCGCAAGCACATGGACGGATGACGACAGCATACCCGACCAGCGCATTCGGCAGGCGCACCTGTCCCTGCAATTTCGACGACCCAACCTCACGTTTCAGGTGGGCGGGCGGCTCGGCGACGGACGGATCAACGCCGAAGGGGACGCGCGGTTTGGCTGGGTTCCCGTTCCCGGTATCATCCTCTCGGGAGCTGGGCGCTGGCGGCGACACGAGTTCGATCGCCGGTCCATCGATGCGCACGGGAGTGTCGGCCTGTTCGGAGGACCATTCACGGTGACCGGAACCGTAGAGTACCGCGACGGTCTGCAGGTGCCGGCGTTTCGCACTGATTCAACGCAACGAACCGTCAACGCGTCTATCATCGCGGGCATTGCTCTGCCGGTTCTCAAAGCCAACGTGGCGCTGACCCGCCGCGAGGCATACCTCCCGCTTCCCTATCCGGACCTGGCACTGATTGCACGGTTCGACAGTTCGGCCGAGGCGACCTACGTCGTGGCTGATGTTGCGCTCAATACGTCTCGAGCCCTTTCGTTTCACGGATGGTACTCGAGTCCCGTCCGCGGCCGCGCTGCAGATCTCCAGCCACCCAAACATGGACGGGTGGCGGTCTCGTTCCGCTCGAAATTCTTGCGAACGTTCCGAAGCACGGCCTTCGATTTCAAAGTGCGGGTCGCGATGGAATCGTGGAGTACCGGCCCAGCCGGGTTCGATGCCGCCGGCGGTCCGCTCACGCTAGCCGGTGCCACGTTCTATGACGCGTTCATTCAGTTTCAGCTCGTTCGCTTCACCCTCTTTTGGAATTTCCGTAACGGATACAATTCCACCATCCCGTACGTGCCGGGTTACGTCTATCCGCTCGCGGTCCAGACTTTCGGCGTGAAGTGGGAATTCGCCAATTGAGTGAAGGGGGGCGTGCCGCTGTTTTGACGAGAGTACCGGAGCGGACTAAGTTGCCCACTCCCGAGCCAGAAGAGGACCACAGTGCCGAGGTCGATGACGGGTTACGGTGTGGCCGACGGTCCGCTGAATGGCGGGCACGTCCAGGCCGAGCTACGCACCGTCAACCATCGTCACTTGAACTTGAGCGTCAAGCTGCCGGCCGGCCTCCAGGAGTTGGAGGGTGATCTGCGGCACCGCCTCCGCGACCGGCTGGAGCGAGGGCATGTGGCGTTGACGGTTCGCTGGCTCCAGGAACCCACCCGCGATGCGGTGGTCGGCGTCAACGCGGACCGGGCGCGCGGTCTGGTCGAGGCGCTGAAGGCGCTGCAGACGACGCTCGACCTGCCCGGTTACATCGACGTGGGTTTGATCGCCAGGCAGCAGGATGTGATCTCGGTAACGGCAGGGGGTGGCGCCCCGATCGACCGTGAAGCGCTGTTCGGAATCGTAGATCGCGCCGTTGATGATGTGGTGGCGATGCGAGACCAGGAGGGCGCTGCTCTTGGGGCGGCTCTCTCCGGCCTGCTCTCTGCGTTACGCGACGCGCTCGGGCGAATCGAAGCCCAAGCACCGTCCCGGCTCGAACGAGAACGAGACCGGCTACGAGGGAACGTGCAGGCGTTGTTGAATGGCCAGGTGGCGGACGAGGCTCGTCTGGCGCAGGAGATCGCGCTGCTCGCGGACAAACTCGACGTCTCCGAAGAAGTGACGCGGCTTCGGGCCCACTTCACGGCCTGCGTACGGTCCCTGGAAAGCCCTGAGGCCGCCGGGCGGCGGCTGGCGTTCTTGGGTCAGGAGATGCTTCGCGAGATCAACACCATTGGGTCAAAAGCCAATGATGCCACGATTGCCCACGAGGTGATCGCCATGAAGGGGACCGTCGAGAAGTTTCGGGAACAAGTCGAGAACGTCGAGTGACGCCGTTCCTCCTCGTCCTCTCGTCTCCATCCGGTGGTGGGAAAACCACCGTCGCGAATACGCTGATCACGGCCCGGGATGATCTCCGCTACAGCGTGTCGGCGACGACGCGCGCGCCGCGGCCTAATGAACGGGACGGGGTCGATTACCATTTCTTGACACGTGAGGAATTCGAGCGACGACAGCGTGCTGGGGAATTTCTCGAGGCTGCGGAGTACAGCGGGAATCTGTACGGCACGCTCGAATCCGAGGTCGATCGGACCCTGGCGGCGGGATGCAAGGTCATCCTGGACATTGAAGTCCAGGGCCTGTGCCAAGTGCGCGAGCGGCGCGACGATGTCGTGAGTATCTTTATCCTCCCGCCGTCGGCGGAGACGCTGCTCGAGCGGTTGATGAAGCGCGGTGAGGAACGGAACTCTCCGCAGCTCCGGGCTCGCCTGGAGCGAGCAACCGTCGAGCTACAGGAAGCCAAAACGTACGATTACATCGTGGTGAACCACACACGAACACAGGCCGTCGCGGACGTCGCCGCGATCCTGGATGCGGAGTCACGGCGCGCAGACCGCCTGCCGACGCTGAAGCAGGATCTCGAAACGTTGGCGGGGGATCTGAAGGCCATCATCGAACACATGGAGAAATAGCGGAGCGCTCATGCACATCATCACACCGCTGGAGGTCGCCGAACGGGCAGGCAACAAATACCTTGGCGTGCTCGTCGCCGCAAAGTTCGCCCGATGGGTCAACGACTTCCCCCGGGATCGATCGATCGAACTCGAAAAGAAGCTCACTACCCGCGCGCTCGAAGAGTTGGCCAAGGGTCGGCTGACGTATCGCCTGGTGCGGCGGAGGCGACAGGAGGCATGATCGCTGGCCGGCGCGTCGTGTTGGGCGTGTCGGGCGGAATCGCAATCTACAAGTCGTGCACGATCGCCCGGCGGCTCACCGAGGCGGGAGGCGTGGTCGATGTCGTGATGACGGCTGCCGCGGGCGAGTTTGTGCGCCCCGCGACCTTCGAGGCCCTCACCGGGCGTCCGGTGGTGACCTCGCTCTGGGAGCCGGGCCGGGCACTCCTCCACATCGATCTCGCACGGGCCGCAGATCTCATCATCGTCGCGCCTGCGACCGCACATCTGCTTGCTCGGGCGGCCTTGGGCCTGGCGGATGACCAGCTGACGGCGATCCTCCTGGCCAGCGGTGCGGCCGTGCTTGCGGCTCCGGCCATGAACGACTCCATGTTCGCCCACCCGGCAACCCAGGAGAACCTCGCGACGCTGCGGCGCCGAGGCTGGACAATCCTCGGGCCGGACACCGGTCCCCTGGCTGAGGGGCCAAGTGACCGTCCGGGTCGGATGGTTGAACCGGAGGTGGTAGTCTCCTACGCGGTCCGGATGCTGCGGGCGCCCGACAGCCCGCTCGCTGGCCGGCGCGTGGTCGTGACGGCGGGTCCGACGCGCGAGCGACTCGACGCCGTGCGCGTCCTCACGAACCCATCGAGCGGGAAGATGGGGTTTGCGATCGCGCAGGCGGCCTTTTGGCGCGGCGCCGACGTGATCCTCATATCGGGGCCCACGGCGCTCGAGCCGCCGCATGGAGTGGAGCTGGTCCGCGTCGAGTCCACGGAGGACCTGCGAGCGGCGGTTGCTCAGCATGTTGGACAAGCCGCTGCCCTGGTCATGGCCGCGGCCCCTGCCGACTTTCGCCCCAAGACCGTGGCCGCGGGAAAACGACCTCGCGCGAATGGCGATCTCC
Organism: Gemmatimonadales bacterium; assembly: GCA_041599395.1. Lineage (GTDB taxonomy): Bacteria > Gemmatimonadota > Gemmatimonadetes > Gemmatimonadales > GWC2-71-9 > JBFHWR01. Next base: position 11,779 of record JBFHWR010000023.1, read on the forward strand.
GGCTGGTGTTTCAACCGACAGTTGACGTGCTGGAAGCGACGGCAAGCGCTCGCGCCCCCAATTGCGTCACCGTCGGGTTCGCCCTGGAAAACGGCCACGATGTGGACCGTGCCCGTGGCAAGCTCGGGTCGAAACGGTTAGACCTCGTGGTGCTCAATTCAGCGGCTGACGCCGACGCGGGTTTCGAAGCCGATGCGAACCGCGTGACCCTGGTAACCGAAAGCTCCGCGGAGGACCTTCCGCTCGCGCCGAAGATCGAGGTGGCCGAAACGCTTATGGACCGGATTGAAGAACTCCTGTGAGCGACGCGCGCCGGCTCTTCGAGCGCTATCTCGCCCAACGGAACGCGGCTGGTGAAGGTCCGTTCATCATGGACGTTTCCGCGACTATGCCGCCGCGCACAGCGCAAGACGAGGCACCGATGCCCGACCGGTCACCCGACGCTCGCCCTGTGCGAGCGAGGTCGCGTGCAGGCAAGCCGTCCTGGAAGAAAGACGCACCACCCATCCCACCGGCCGGAATCGTCATTCCTCCCCCGTCGAGCGACCTCTTTTCGTCCGATCCCCTGGCGCAATGTGATCTGGAGCAGCTTGCGACCACGATTCGGACGTGCACCGACTGCCGGTTGTGTGAAGAGCGAACACATGCGGTACCGGGCGAAGGCCGGGGGGATGCGAACCTGGTACTAGTCGGAGAGGGCCCGGGTGCTCGGGAGGACGAAACCGGGCGGCCGTTCGTAGGGCGCGCCGGCGAACTGCTCACCGACATCCTTGCGTCGATCGATCTGCCGCGGGACACGGTGTTCATCTGCAACGTCGTCAAGTGCAGACCGCCGGGTAATCGCAAGCCACAGCAAGACGAGATCGATGCCTGCATGCGATATTTGTACCGGCAGATAGATTACATACGACCAAAGGTCATTCTCGCGCTGGGGGGAACGGCGGCCGAAGCCCTCCTCCAAACGAGGCAATCGTTGGGATCGCTCCGGAATCGCGTGCATTCGTTCCGCGGAACCCCGCTGGTCGTCACCTACCATCCGGCGGCGCTCCTACGGAACCCACACTGGAAGAAGCCCACCTGGGATGACGTCCGTATCGCCCGCCAGCTCCTCGAGCAGTAGCACCGACGCCCTTCCCGAGCGGAAAACGCCCTGGAGCCTTGCGGCCGAGCAGGCCGTCCTGGGCGCGATGCTGCTCGATGCCGATGCAGCGCTTCGGGCCATCGAACTCCTCAGTGACACGTCGTTCTATCAAGACGGACATCGGCGGCTCTTTCGCGCGATGCGCAAGTTGTTGGAGACCGGAAAGATCGTCGACCCGGTCCTCTTGCGTGACGAGCTGGAGCGGACCAAAGAACTCGAACGCGCCGGTGGCACGGACTATCTCGCCGAATTACTGGACATCGTGCCCACGGCTGCGAACGTCGACTATCACTGCCGCATCGTCAAAGAAAAGGCCCTGTTGCGCCGGCTCATCGAAACCGGAACCGGTATGGTTCAGACGGCCTACGAGAGCGCGGAGGATGTGGACACGCTGCTCGACGAGGCCGAGCAGAGCGTGTTCGAGATTTCGTTTCAGCGGGGCACCCAAGAAGTCGTTCGGATCAAAGAACTCATGTGGCAGGCGATGGAGCGCATTGAGGCGCGCCATCGCGGGGACGATTCGGCCCGCGGCGTGCCGTCCGGGTTCGTAGATTTGGACGAGATGACGAACGGGTTTCAGCGGAGCGACATGATTATCGTCGCGGCTCGGCCTTCCATGGGGAAGACCGCGTTCTGCCTCAACATTGCGGCGAACACCGCGCTCGAAAACAACTATCCCACCGCCATCTTTTCGCTGGAGATGTCGCGGTACCAGCTCGTCGAACGACTGCTGGCCGCTGAGAGCTTCGTCGACCTACATCGTTTGCGGAGTGGAAAGCTTCGCGATGATGACTATCCCAAAATGTCCCAGGCGGCGGGACTGCTTGGCACGGCTCCCATCTGGATCGACGATACGCCGGCGCTGACGCTGCTCGAGCTGCGCTCAAAGGCCCGCCGTCTCAAAGCCGAACACGACATCGCGCTGTTCATTGTGGACTACCTGCAACTCATCAGGGGTTCAGGCCGTCAGGAAAGCCGACAGGAAGAGATCAGCTACATATCGCGTTCATTGAAAGCACTTTCGCGGGAGCTCGACACGCCGGTGATCGCGCTGTCGCAGCTCTCACGGGCTCCCGAACAGCGCGGTGGAGACCGGCGCCCGGTGCTGTCCGACCTGAGGGATTCCGGCGCCATCGAACAGGACGCCGATCTCGTGATGTTCATTTATCGGGCGGAAATGTATCAGGCGGTCTTGAACCAAGAAGACCATTCGCTCGAGGGGGTCGCGGAGCTGATCCTGTCGAAACATCGAAACGGTCCGACTGGTACGATCAAGCTGAGTTTTCACAAACAGTACACGAGGTTCGACAGCCATAGCGACCGGAAGCCCAACGGACGGTCCGATTCGTAGCGGCGAAGGCGCGGGCGTGAGCGCTGTCGGGGTGCTCATCCCAGCGGCTGGGCGCGGGATGCGAAGCGGGAGCGACGAGCCCAAGCAGTTTCGCCGCATCGCGGGCGTCCCGATGCTGTTGCGTGCAATCCGACCGTTTGCCCAACTCTCCACGGTGCACCAGATCGTTGTGGCGTTGCCGGACCGGTATGCGGCCGACGTGCCCTCGTGGCTCGCCGACGTGGTCGGTGACCGGCTCCGCGTCACTGCGGGCGCGCGGGTGCGGGCCCTATCGGTGGCGAGAGCCCTGGCAGTCTTGGACCCCGGCTGCTCCGTAGTGCTCGTGCACGACGCCGCCCGCCCCTTCGTCTCGCCGGATACCATTCAAGCGGTCATCGACGCGGCATCGTTGGGACAGGCGGCTGTGGCCGCGGTGCCGGTGGCCGATACGCTGAAGCGAGTCGATCCGATCACGCACACGGTGGTAGAGACCGTGGACAGGCAGGGCCTCTGGCGCGCTCAGACTCCTCAAGGATTCCCGCGTCACATGCTCGAACAGGCGTTTCGCGTTGCCAAGGACGTGACGGTTTTCACGGATGAGTGTGGTCTGGTTGAATCGATGGGTTGCCCCGTGCGCCTCGTGCCGGATCGAACGACAAACATCAAAGTGACGACGGCGCAGGACTTCGCCATTGCGGAATCGTTGGCGGTGGGGTGACGACGCTCGTCTTCAGGACGGCGGACGACGCTCAGGCCGCGTTCCCATCGGTTGCCGCTCATCTGGAGCGAGGAGGGCTTCTGGCCTATCCAACGGAAACCGTCTACGGTCTGGGGTCACGGGCTCGGGACGCCGACGTTGCTGCACTCGCGCAGCTGAAAGGCCGGCCGCCCGGAAAGCCGTTCCTGTTGCTCGTGTCGAGCGAGCGCATGGCCACACAGCACGGGTTGGTGTTCACGCCGGCGGCCCGGGCGCTTGCCGATCGCTTCTGGCCCGGGCCGTTGACGTTGGTTTTGTCGGGCGGTGAAGGAAAGCTGCCGACGGGATTACGCGGTCGGGAGGGAGGCATCGCCGTGCGGTGGACCTCCCACCCTGCGACCTCGCGATTGATCGCCACTTTGGATCAGCCCATCACGTCAACGTCCGCGAATCGACCCGGCCAACGCACGGCCCCCGGGGTGGGGACTCTCGTGGAAGCCTTCGCCGAGGCAATTGCCCACGCAACGCTCCTCGTGCTGGACGGCGGCGTGCTGGGGAACGTGCCTCCCTCCACCCTGGTCGACTGTACGACGGCGGAGCCGCGGCTCATTCGCGAAGGCGCGATACCCCGTCGCGAGCTCCGCAGGGGAGTAGGGCGGTTCGCGCCATGACACGGGTTCTGTTCGTGTGTACCGGCAACATCTGCCGCAGCCCCCTTGCGGAAGCGCTTCTCCGACGCGAGCTGGAGGCGTTGGACACCGATGACATTGACGTGTCGTCTGCGGGAACGGGAGCGTGGGATGGGGCTCCGGGGTCCGAAGGCGCATATCTCATAGCACTGGAACATGGACTCGATCTATCGGGTCATCGGGCGCGGCTGCTCACACGGGAAGTCGTTGAATCCTCCGATCTGGTGCTGACCATGGCACGCCACCACCGTGCGCGTGCCGAAGAACTCGGGGGGCAGGGACGCGTGCATGTGCTGGGGGAATACGTGGGACTGACCGGTCCGGACGCCGAAGTCAAAGACCCGTACGGTGGGGATCTCGAGGTCTATCGGGAGACGTACGAGGAACTCGAGAAACTCCTGCGGTTGGCCACTCCGCGGATCGTGACGGAACACTGTGAGCGAGATCAGAGCGACCAGTAGGGTGTTGGCGGTGATAGGAGACCCGGTGCGCCATTCGCTCTCGCCGGTCATGTACAACGCAGCGATTACGTGTCTCGGCATCGATGCCGTGTATACCGCCATCCGAACCGATCACTCAGCCGTTCCACATGTATTGCGCGCGTTTGAGGCAGTTGGCATCGCCGGCAACGTGACCGTGCCGCATAAGCTGACCGTCGCACAGTTGCTCATCCGGCTCACGCCGGTTGCCAAGCAACTCGGTGCGGTGAACACATTCTGGCCCGATGGCGGTCGCCTGATCGGCGACAACACCGACGTGCAGGGGATCTTGAACGCGCTCGAGCCGCTTGCGGCGTCAGGACCGTGGCTGGTGGCGGGGACCGGCGGTGCGGCCCGCGCCGTTGCTGCCGCGGCGCGCGAGGCCGATGAAACGCTCTACGTGCAATCGCGCAGCGGGAGTCGCACGAACGAATTCGTGGAATGGGCCCGAGAGATTGGCGTCCACGCGCAGCCCGATGATGGCACAGAGGTGCGGACCGCGATCAATGCCACCCCACTTGGGCTCGACGATGGCGACGCGCTGCCGGTGTTAGGGTCGCGGCTCGACGGATGTCGCGCCGCGCTCGATCTCGTGTACGCGCCGGGGGAGACGAAGTGGATCCGCGGATGCCGTGCGCGAGGCATGAAGGCCGCGGATGGACGTGCGGTCTTGCTGCATCAGGGCGCGTTGGCGTTTGAGCGGTTCTTCCCCGATGTGAAGGCACCACGAGCCGTCATGACGGCAGCCGTGCGCCGCGCCCTCGAACGGTGATTCGCGCGACCCTCTCGAGCCTCGAGCGGTTCTTCCTTCCCAATGCCTGCGTGTCATGCGCTGCCCTGGTGGAGCGCTCGATGCCTGATGAGTTGGTCTGCAGTCTGTGCCGATCCCGCTTGGAGACCGTTATCGGCGGATGTGACCGCTGTCATCAGCCCGTACCACCCATCGGACCGTGCCGATTTTGCGCGCCCTGGCCGCGTGCGGTGCGCTGGATCTCGAGTGCGGTGTGGCTGGGGGACGAAGCGCGGCAGATGGTTCACCATCTCAAGTATGAAGGATACACACGGCTTGCCTCGTCCATGGCGCGCCTGGTGACGGATGTCGTCGGACCGCCGGGCCCGGCCGTGCTGGTTCCGGTCCCGTTGGGTCCGCGCCGGCAGCGCCTGCGGGGCTTCAATCAAGCAGGGGTGATCGCCCGGGCGCTCGCGGCGCGCTGGGGGCTGGAGGTGGCTAGCGATGTGCTGCGGCGCGTTCGTGACACCTCGTCGCAAACCGGCTTGGCCCCGGAAGAGCGGGAGACCAACGTGCGCGGTGCGTTCCAGGCCGCGCCGCGCCCCGTCGCGCACGATGAGAATAGACTGGTTATTTTGGTGGACGATGTCCTGACCACTGGGGCCACGATGGTGGCAGCAGGGACCGCCCTCGCGCAGTCCGGCTGGCATCAGGTCGGTGGAGTCACGTTTGCGCGTGCGCTGCCATACGACAAAGGGGCCCTGTCGCCTGGGCGCAGCAGAGGCGCCCCAACCAACCACCAGCCGTTCACACCTTTTTCGAGGCCAGGATGACCACAAAGATTGCTATAAACGGCTTCGGCCGTATCGGACGAAACGTGCTTCGATGCATCTCACAGGAGAAGAGTGATTTCGATGTCGTGGCCGTCAACGACATCACCGATGCGGCGACGCTGTTTCACCTGTTGAAATATGACACGGTGCATGGCCGGTTTCGCGGCGATCTCGAGCTGCACGGGAGCGATATCATCGTGAACGGCGACCGGATTCGAGTGCTCGCCGAACGCGATCCCTCCAAGCTCCCGTGGAAGAAACTGGGGGCCGACATCGTCTTGGAGTCGACCGGCATCTTCCGGAGCCGGGATGAAGCCGCCACGCACCTCACGGCCGGCGCTAAAAAAGTCGTTATCAGCGCCCCGGCAAAAGATGAAGACATCACGGTCGTCGTCGGCGTCAATCATGACCAATACGACCCGGACAAACACCATATCATCTCGAATGCCTCGTGTACGACGAACTGCCTGGTGCCGGTGGTGAAGGTCGTGCGCGACACGTTCGGATTCGAGCGCGGGTTCATGACGACCGTACACAGCTACACCAACGATCAGCGCATCCTCGACCTCCCGCACAAAGATCTTCGTCGCGCCCGTGCGGCTGCCCAGAACATCATCCCCACGACCACGGGCGCCGCGAAGGCCACGGCCCTCGTGATTCCCGAGGTAAAAGGGAAGATTGACGGTGTGGCCCTGCGCGTGCCGACTGCGAATGTGTCGTTGGTGGACCTCACGTGCGTCGTGGAGCACGCCACCACGATCGACAGCGTGAACGACGCCTTTCGCCGCGCGGCGAACGGCGACCTGAAGGGCATCCTCGCGGTAAGCGACGAGCCGCTCGTTTCCAGCGACTACATCGGAGACCGTCACTCCAGCACGGTCGATGCCGAGAGCACGAACGTGATCGACGGTGATCTGGTGCACGTGTCATCGTGGTATGACAACGAGATGGGGTATTCGATGCGATGCGTGGACCTGATGCGCCACATCGCCAGTGCTTAAACCACGGCGCACGTTGCGATCACTCGACGGTCAACCGCTCGAAGGGCGGCGGGCGCTGGTGCGAGTGGACTTCAACGTTCCGATTCAGGACGGTACCGTAGCCTCCGCCACGCGCATCAAAGCGGCCGTTCCAACCATACGGTGGCTGGCGGAACGCGGCTGCCGTGTCGTGTTGCTGTCGCACCTGGGTCGCCCGAAGGGCAAACCCACACAGGAATACTCACTGCGCCCGGTGGTGCCGGCACTGGAACACGAATTGGGCACCCCGGTGAGTTTCCTGGAGGATCCGACGGCTGCGGATGCCGGCAGTCGGACGCGACGGCTGCGCCGGGGTGAGGTCATGCTGGCAGAAAACACCCGGTTTTACCCGGGTGAAGAAAGCAATGCGAAAGAGCTTGCCCAGGCATTCGCCGCGCTAGGGGACTTCTACGTCAATGACGCGTTCGGAACCGCGCATCGCGCCCACGCGTCCACGGCAGGAGTGGCGGGCCTTCTGAAACCGGCGGTTGCGGGCTTGCTCATGGAACGGGAGCTCACGTACCTGCAAGATGCGCTTACGGATCCGGCGCGCCCCTTTGTGGCGCTCTTGGGAGGCGCAAAGATCTCAGGAAAAATCGATCTCATCGAGTCATTGCTTGGGAAGGTCGATGAAATCCTCATTGGCGGTGCGATGGCCTGTACGTTCTTCCTGGCGATGGGGCTCGAGGTGGGGCGTTCCCTGGTGGAGCCCGACAAGACGGAGCTGGCCAGGCGGGTCCTGGACCAGGCAGGCGACCGCCTGGTGTTGCCGGCCGGCGCCGTGATCGCCGAGCGACTCGCATCCGACGCCTCGTTCAAGGCTGTTCGGCGGGATGCGATTCCGCCAGGATGGGCCATGTACGATATCGACCAAGCGACCCGAGAGCACTACATCGGTTGCATCATGCGGTCGCGGACTGTGCTGTGGAACGGTCCAATGGGCGTGTTCGAGACGCCGCCCTTCGATGCCGGAACCGTTGC
>JBFHWR010000024.1:0-19637 GCA_041599395.1 Gemmatimonadales bacterium
AACCGTGACATCGGCTTCCAGTTCCCGGGCAACGCGCGCCGTCACCTGCAGAGCGCCAAAAACGTCCGCGATGATCCCACCGCCGACGAGACGGCGGTCGCCGGTCCCGGCGAGCGCCTCCGCGGCAAGACTCACAGACAAAGCAGAGCCCCCAACGTCGAGGAATCGGAACGGCGCGTAGGAGACTCTCCCGCCGGCTAGGACCTCGACGTCCGAGGCGAAGTACACCGCCGCGCCGGTCAGACCGATTCGGAACCGGCTTCTCTGATCGATTCCCAACGTGGGGTGCAGCCGGAGCGAGGCGATGTACTGATCAGGTCCCGGCGTGAACATCGGACCTTGACCGAGTTCGATTGGCACGAAGAACTGCGGGGGCGCTATCAATGGACCGGCCGCCGGACTACACACCTGTGCCAACAGCATCGGCCGAAGCGCCGAGGGCATAATCATCGGTCCCAAGACAAGGATTGCGGCCACCCAGGCCACACGTTTCACCATGGTGTCGACTCCGTAGCATCCGACATGCCGATTTCCTTTCACATGGCGCGAGCGGTGACGATCGGCTTGCATGAATATTGTGCGTCAGACCGAATGGTTGCCATCGGAGGAATGCTGATTTCTGCTTCCAAGAATTCTGAGTGGAGTTCCACACACAGCTCGAAACTCAGTATTTCTCCACACAAAAATCAGCGCATGGCCGATTGCGGCGGCCGAACGGAATTCGCAATAATGAGAGTCCGCACCCAGATGTCAGTCGCGGTCGATCGGGCGCGGGGGCAGTACGTCGGTCAGCAGAGGGAGCGGTCGAACGGAAGCGCGTCGCCGGGGTAAGAAAGGGCGACGTATACGTGCGGAGGTTCGCCATGCGGGTTTTAGGACGGTCCGGGACCATGAGTAGCGTGATCATTGCGTGGTGTGCGGCGGCTGGCATGGCTCGTGCACAGGAGCCGCGACCGATATCGACACCGCTGACTTCGGGAGAACGTGAGCTCGCCATCTCGCTCGCGGGTCGGGAGATCGTGGCGAGAGGACTGCGGGGAACCGGCCCGCTCTACGCCACGGACACCGAGTTGCTCCGCACCAAAGACGAGCGCGGGCAGGAGGGCTCGCAGCGCCATGTGCTGGTTACTCATTATCGCTATCAGGGAGACCTGGCGATCATGAGCGCGGTCGATTTGACCGAACAATCCGTCGTGCAAGTCGACACGGCCTCGCACGTTCCCACGCACCTCGCCGCTGAAGAGTTTGAGAACGCACGGCGGCTGGCGCTCGCCGATTCACGGGTGCGGTCCGGCATCGGTGAGTATCTGGAACGAGTAACGGTCGAAGCGCTGTTACTCCACTCAGGCGATCCCGCGGATTCGCTGTTCGGACAGCGCGTGGTGCGCCTGCTTTTCCGCGTGGGGCGGGACTATCTCACAGACCCGGTCGTGCTGGTGAACCTGCACCGCGAGCAGGTCGCGATCGAGCAATCACGCCGGTGACGGTAGCTGGGAACCTACACCAGGAGGATCAACTCCATGGACGGTCGAGCCAACCTCACGCCGTGGCTGTCATTGCTGGTGCTGGCATCCGTCAACTTGAGTTCCACTGGGTGCATCCGCTGCTGCTCGCGGCACACTGCCCAACCAGCAGGCTCGTCGCCTAACGAGGTGATCCAAGAATTCCCGTCACGCGCATCGATGCAGACCGCATGGCGCGTCCGCTGGGACCATGCGACCGGCAAGGGGTTGTTCATTACCGGAGCCTGGTTCAAGCGGAGTCCGAACGAGCCGTGGATGCGTGTGCTCTGGGATGCACGAGTTGCCGATATCTTCGTGCCGTATCACACGGGATCTCCGCGATACTTCGATCTGACCGGCTTCAGTTTCAACCTCGTCCAGGCGACGCCGGTTGACGCTGGATGCTGCGGGAGGCTGCTGGGAACCCCACCCGTGGTCGTGAAGGAGGTGAGGGACAGAGGCCCTCTGTGGAAGGATGACACCGATGGTCGACGAGGTGAGGAGCTGGTGCTGTGGGGAACGGTAGACGCCGCGAATTACAACTACATCATTCAGTACGGATTTCGTGACGACGGGACCATGAGCTTTCGCATCGGGGCAACGGCGCGAAATCTCCCAGGTCGGGAGACCGAAGCCCATATGCACAACGGGTTGTGGCGCGTCGATCTCGATCTCAACGGGTTCCTCCACGATGCCGCATTGTTGGTACGACACATTGAGAGCACCGCTGGCTTGACCGCAACCGACGTGACGGCACCCTTCAACGGCGGTCTCGAGGGCTCCGCCGATTGGGAGGATCTCGAGTTTCTGGAACTGCGAGTCGAAGACACGCAGCGAACCAACGCGCAAGGGAAACGGTTCAGCTACGATCTGCTTCCCTTGCGGCGAGGGAGCGCGAGGCACCTGGAACCATTCAGCCACCACGATTTTTGGGTGACGCGCTACCGCGGGACAGAACTGAATTACGCACAGCTTCCCACCTACGTGAGCAATACGGAATCGGTGATAGATAACGACGTGGTCCTGTGGCACATCTCCCCTGTGCACCATTTGCCCCGGGACGAAGACGGTCGATTCGAGGGGGCCTTTTGGCGCGGAGTCGCCCTGCTCATGTGGGGAGGGTTCGATCTCAGACCCCGCAACCTGTTCGATGAGACGCCGTTGCATCCGTGAGTTGATTGACGACCGCATCCGCTAGCCAGACAGTCACGATCAATCGACAGCGCCTGACCGATTCCCCTGAACATTGCTGGTAACGAATGCTTCCGGGGTCAGCATTCTCGCCGCCCAATCTCGGTGTTTTCCTGATATCGATTCAATCGCCGTCCGCCCGTGGAGGTCCCGCGAGCACATGGAGCCGTGCTCCTATGGGAGAACGGTGGTCCTGCCCGTCCGATCGATGCCTCACGTAACCGCCGTGCCGCGCGCGTATGTACGTGGCTAAGTGCTGTCATTCCCTCGTCATGCAGGCCGGTCTCCCGCAAAAGCGCACCCGCCAAGCCGCCCTAGCTCCGTCGCGGAACCCCATCGAAACCCGCGCATTGGCCTTCCTCGTCGGGCGACGTAACCCCACACCGGCGCAGCCTTCTCCAACCTGAACATCAGCAATCTCCCGATGTCGTGTAGTAATCGGATTGGCTATCTTAGCAGCGTTGCGCCTGGCTTTACTTCGCCGGTAACCGCAGGGCGAGGACATACCGAATGTGCGCGCTCCGCCGCCATATCCGTACACCCCCGAACACTACGCAACACACCGCCCCGGTTTGGCTACGAATGTTGACATGAATCGACAGGATGACGTTCCCCGTTCGATCGGGGCGTGACGGGTTTGCACCCACCGTCCCGCCTGACGAGCTACCATAAACTGAAGGAGATACCACCATGGCTAGAAAGACTCCGAAGAGCAACAACCCATCACCGGCAGAGGAATCGCCCCAGGTCGCGACGGAGTACGCGGAGGACATCGACGACGCGTTCGAGCCGGAAGGTGACTGGGAGGCGGAAGTGTCGCTGCCCACCGAGGAGCTGGAGCCTACCGAGGAGGAGGCCGAGACCGAAGATGTCGACGATCACAGCGCCGTCTCCAGCGACGCGACCGACATGGGAGAGGGTGAGGCGGAATCCTCCGAGTTCGGTGAGGAGGAAGCGCCCGCCGCCGTCGCCAAGGATGTCGAGATCGAGCCGGTAACCGGATACGACGAGAGCGCGAGTCTGGTCGATGCCGATCGGGAGCGCGTGATGGAGACCGTGGATGACGAACGGTTGCTCGATGCCTGGTATGCCGACTTTGGTGATCCGGACAGCGCGATGCTGATGCTGCAGCAACCTGCGTTGCGGAAGTCCATGCTGGAGGTGGTCATCGGCGCGGATGACCGTGTGCGGATCAAGAAAACGACGGCGTATCCGTGGCGTTGTATCTGCTCGTTGCGCATCACGGCCAGAGATGGCAGCCGGTGGATCGGGACCGGCTGGCTCGTCGGACCGCGGACCGTCATTACCGCCGGTCACGTGGTGTACATGCACAGTCGAGGTGGTTGGGCGTCGCGCATCGAGGTGATTCCCGGGCGCAACGGGTCGACCAGACCGTTCGGAGAGTGCACCGCTCGGAGCCTGCGAAGTGTCACAGGCTGGACCCGCAAGAAGAAACGCTCTCACGACTACGGCGCGATTATCTTGCCCGCCGGTTGCGCGTTCGGCCGGCGGCTCGGTTACTTTGGGTACGCGAATCTCAGCTTCACGTCGTTGCTGGGCCGGAAGGTCAATCTTTCGGGGTATCCGGGTGACAAGCCCACGGGGACGCAGTGGTGGCACTGCCGCCGCATCAAGGCGGTGACGTCACGCACCCTGGTCTACAACATCGACACGGCCGGCGGTCAAAGCGGATCACCCGTGTGGCGCCTGAAGCGTGGCAAGCGGCACGTAATTGGCATCCACACGAACGGCTCGTCGTCGGGGAACTCGGCCACCCGTATCGTGAAGCCGGTGTACAACAACATCAAGCGTTGGAAGGCTGAGGGGATGTAGCGCCGGACTGGGCGCCTCCGAAGCGGCGTCGACGCGGAGTGGCACTATGGGAGCACGGCGAGTGGGGAAAGGGGAGATCGTGGGCCGCGTCACCGACGCCCGCGGTGAGCCCGTCGTCGGCGCCAGCGCGCTGATCACGGGCGATAGCCCGCAGCATATCGACATCGGGGCGGAAACGAGCGCGGACGGTGCGTATCGTTTTGATGACTTGGTTCCGGGAGAGTACACCATTCTGGTGAACGCGGAGGGTCACGTGTCCCAAACCGGGCGCGTGCAGGTGGAGGCGGGCGCTGTGGCCCGCCTCCACATTTCCTTGCCGGACTGATCGATCGCCGTTCCCCCTATGGCGAACGGGTGCCCACGGGCTCGTCCGTCAGCCTACGGTTTGATCGCCTTCCGATCCATCATCGACCTGGCCGAGCACCTCGCACCAGAACTCCTCCAGCTCCGCGACGTCCAGCATCTCGAGCGAACAGCTCGAACACATCGGACCGCGCCCTGACGCGTTCGTCTGGACACTGGTGGTGGCGTCGCATTCCGGGCAGCGAAAGGTCCTGTCGATCATCCCTTGAGAATCCTCCTTCGGGAACGTGCGAACCGCACCGGGCAACGGGCCGTACGCCCGTCAGCAGAGACCCGTACCCCGTCAGCCAAACGCGTCCCGGCACTTCGACACGCCACAGCCGGATCCCTGTCCTCGCAGCCTACCTTGGGGCTTGGGGAGGGCGCGGTGAGACGAATCACATGATCGATCGAGCCAGCTCGTCTCGATATCACCTGATCTGGGATAGCGGCGGGGGCGGGGGCATTCCGCAACAAAGACAACTATGCTCTTGCCGGGAAACAACGGCTCGAGATCCTCACGGTGGGCGAGGACCACACCCCTTCACACTGTAATGTCGTGAGCGCCCGAATTCGTGTCTGAGTTTCTTCTCGGCAAATCTCAACCGAAATATCAGCCATTCTCCGATTGCGGGCACCGGGCTGAGTGCATACTAATGGGTTTCTTCGCCTGTGTAACAGCCAGCCGGTCGTCTGGGCGCGCTCGGATGGGCGTGACGGGAATCATATCGCCGGCGTGAGAGCGACGTGCAGTGCGTGTACTCCAGACTCTTCCGCGCGAGGTCATCCATGACGCACATCCACGATAGAAGAGAGTTCTTGAAGACGGTCGGCGCGATCGGGGCCGCTACGCTGGTCACCGGTGGGTGCGAGCAACTGCTCACGACAATCGCGAACCGTCCGATCCGGCGGAACCTGGCCGGCCTAGCCTCCAACGATCCGATCATCGAGACCTATCGCGAAGCCGTTGCCGCAATGAAGGCACTGCCGGCCGCGGACCCGAGAAACTGGGCGAACCAGGCCCAGATTCACTTTGACCATTGCCCGCATGGCAACTGGTTCTTCCTTCCCTGGCATCGAGCGTACCTCTTCTATTTAGAGGAAATCTGCAGGGAGTTGACCGGCAACGATGAGTTTGCGCTGCCGTATTGGAATTGGACCGAGAGTCCCAGCATTCCGGCCGCCTTCTGGGGTACTGCGGCTAATCCGCTATTCGATAGCACCCGTTCCGCCACGCCTGCCAGCACCGCGAGTGCCGCCATCGTCGGAGCAGCAAATATCCAGAGCATTCTCAACGCGTCCGACTTCTTCACGTTTGCGAGCGCGGCGGCGACAGCCCAACGAGAATTTGCAGGGTACGGTGTGCTGGAGGGCCAACCGCACAACTACATTCACGGGTTCGTGGGTGGGAACATGGGCGGCTATCACTCACCGCTGGACCCCATTTTCTGGATGCATCATAACATGGTGGAGTGCTGTTGGGTGGAGTGGAACCTCGTGTTGCAGAACCCCAACTCCAATGATTCACAGTGGACGCAATTTACGTTCACCGACAATTTCGTCGATCGGGACGGCAACCCGGTCACGCTGAGCGTGGCGGCGACATTCCTCTATCCGCTACTGGCGTACCGGTTTGAACCGTCGCAAAAAGGCCAGGATCCGAGCCTGATTACTTCCATAGCCACGGATAGCGCAGCCAGAGCGATGCGATCATTTCTCACCGAGGGAGCGGCCGTCACCCCGATCATCGCCCAGCGATTCGCCGCCCAAGGAGCCGTCGAAGCCCGGGTTGGGCAGACCGCTCGCCAGAGAATTGCGCTGGACAGCGCGTCGTTTGAGGCCGTGTTGGATGCCGACCGGGGACGATTCCTCCTCACACTGGGCGAGGTCGAGATCCCCGGTCGGGGAGACTTCTTCGTTCGCGTGTTTGTGAACAAGCCGGACGCGGGCGCGGAGACAAGCACCGACGATCCCCACTACGCCGGTAGCTTCGCCTTCTTCGGGGATCAAGACAGCGAGCACTGGGCACAGGGGAACCCCCAAGCGTCCTATATTGTAGATATTACCGAGGCCGTGCGGCGGCTTCGTGGAACCGAGGGGATGACGGCGACGGACCGTCTGGACATACACCTCGTACCGGTGCCCTTCCCGAATCGGCCCACGGTGGACGCGGTGTTGCGTTTGAACAATGTCGAGCTTGGAATTGGCACGGTGAGAGAAAACTAGCTCTCTCATCGTCGGCACCGATGCCGCAACAATGGAGACGACGGAGGTCGAAGTTGGGTACGACGCACGTCTTGGTGAGTGTGTTGTCGGTTGCGCTCTTGACGGAGTGCGCCTCAGGGAACGGAGACGTGTTGATTCGGCAAGATAGACCGCCCGCGATTACGCTGACTCAGGACCGGCTCCTCGGCCGCATCCCCATCGATCCCGAGCTGCGAGAGGGACGCACAGGCGTCATGGAAGTCACGATCGACAGCATCGAGAATCCGACGCGGCTTCCGTTCACGATCTTCGTATACCTTGAACGCGAAGCGTCAGAGCCCGGTGCCCCGCCTGACCGGACGCCCATGGGAAACTTCAGTCCCCACCCCCCCGAGCAGAAGGGCACCTTCATGCTGGACACCTCCACGGGCGCGAATTGGCCTCGGCTGATCGCAGTCGCCACGAGTCTTACGTTCGAGCTCCGTCCCATCGGGGACGCGATCATCACCGAACCCCTCGAGGTGACCATCTCGCGCCCCCGGTGGCGGTGACCGCACCACCACGACACCGCAATCCCAACTGGGGATTTCCGCGCTCACCCTGGTAGCCACGGGGTCCCACTCAGACTGTGGCGCCGGGGATGTGTGCTACTTGCCGTTGCGCTTCTTCCGAACGGCCTTCGTCGTCGTCTTGCGGGCGGTGGCCTTCCTGGCCGGAGTCGTTTGGGCCGCCGCGTTTTTGGTCGCGGCTTCGGCCTTGGTGGCGGCGCGGCCGGTCCGCGAGGCCTTCGTCGCATCTGCTCCGTTGGTCCCGGTCGTTACCTGAGCCTCGGCGGCAAGCCAATGGTCCCACGCCCGTCCTTCCGGACACCCCTCCTGTTTCCACAGGGTGTACGCCCGCTCGCGAATCTGTGCTGTCGCGTCCGACTTGGTTTTGGTACTCATTCCCCCTCCAAACGTTGATCGATGAGAGCGCCGCTCAGGCCGTCCCGCAGATTCGGGGGCCGGAGCAGTACTCGGCTTGTCCATGTATCAGAGGTATCCGGCTGGGATGAACCCACTACTGGTTCCAGAACGTCTCGGCCCCTGAATAGGCGTGCAGGAAGATAATCTGATCGGTTGACGTAGCAAACCGGTCGGCAGCGACCAGCCACGAAAACCAGAGCGTGTTACCGTTTCGTTAAGAACCGGTTGCGCGTCCGCCGGGCTTGCGGGCCTTGATGGCCACGTAGTCGCCTCGGTCAAACCCCGCTATCGGCTCCTCCGCTTCATCGTTCGAAAACTTGGGATGCCGCGTCAGCGTCTGCGCGTACTCGAGGTTGTCAAAGCCGACGGCGCGGAGCAGGTCTGATTTTTCCGCCGTCGTGCGCCAGTTGGCGAGGGCCGCGAACTCCACCGGGTAGGGGTGCGGTGGAGCAACCTCCTTGAGGCCCGGATCCTCCCATGTTCCGCGGAGCGCGGCGAGCCGGTAGAGCAGGCCGTACGAGCTTTCGGCCGGCACGTCCGCCACGATGACCGCACCACCGGGCGTCAGGACTCGGTGGGCCTCCTGGAACGCTTCCCTCAACTTCTCGATATAGCTCGGGTTGCCGTTCAGCAGCACCGTGTCGAACTCCTCGGGGCCATACGGGAGATCCTCGGCGACACCGGCCTTTACGGTCAACCCCCGGGCTGCCGCAATTCGGGCCATCCCGGCCGCGGGTTCCACTCCGTGGCGAATCGCGATCCCGTGCTCGGTGCGGAGGATGTGCTCGAACAACCCGCTGCCGCACCCCACACTCAACGCCTTGCCCGGATCGGCGAGGAAGCGCTTGAGCAGCAGCACCTCCGATTCGAGCACGTTCCGGTTCTGGAGGAACCACGAGTCGTACTCCTCCGCATGCTCGTCAAACGGCTGGTCAGGCATTGGTCCCCTCCTCTCGCACCCTCGAGCTCAGCTTCGGCCTCTTTATAATGGTATCGATTCCGGGCTGGCGCGCACGTGGCCGGCCCCCGATCTTCAGCGGATGGACGCCCGGGGGGACCGCACGGATCGGGGCGGCCATCACCTCACCCTCCTTCGCATGGCAGGGCGGTGGCCGTTCACGATTGTCGGTGTCCTGACGGTCGGGTACGTCGTCCTCGCAGCGGTTGGTGTCGTGCACCCTGGGTCGGTGTTCCGGGTCCTGATCCTTCCCATGTACATCATGCGACTCGGCATCGTAGCCATTGAAATGTGGATCTGGAATAGCGGGCCTCCACGCTGGATCGATGTGATGATACTGCCGCTGCTGTTCTCACCATATATTCTCGTCGATCGACTTCTCCAGCGCCTCGTTCCATCTGGGCGCGCGTGAGAGGCGCGTTTCGAGCTTCGTTTGACAATTCACCGGCGTAATTCGCGATTTTGGCGCGTATTGCCGATTCGGTGTCGTGAAATGACGATTGTAACCGCTAAATGTTACTAACCGACCCCTAGCGCACGCCGCGAGGACACATCACTATAGAAATGCCGGGAGCGCGAGCGTGTTGTGCTCGCCTGATCTCGATCAACCGGTGGAACAAAGCGGCGTGCTGGGCAGCTTGTCGCCAGGCAAGCGCTCTCGTAGGGGGGACGAGCGGAAGACTCTATTCCGGTTCAGTGCGCCGCCCTCCGCCCCCCACATACCACTCCAGTTTTGACAGGGGATTGAGAACTGCGTCACAGCTTGTGGGGCCATGTCTCACTATTGTGGGCGCATGTTTCTCCTCCCCGCCGACAAGAAACGTTTCAGTGCTCGGCGCCTCCTGAAAGGAGCCGCTTTCACTGCGGTTGCCATCGGGGCTGTCGCGGTTGGGTTTGAGATGTCCGTCCGCGCTTGGGCCCCACAGGAACTGATTTCCGACGTCGTGCTGGTAGGCGGCCCGATTTGTCACCGGTTGGCGCCCGCGGCGCGGGGTGTGCAGCGCTCGCCGGAGTACGCCGTGGACATCCAGATCAGCGAACAGGGCTTGAGAGACCAGTACCACCCGTATGAAAAGCGAGGCGATGTCTTTCGAA
This sequence comes from Gemmatimonadales bacterium, assembly GCA_041599395.1. Lineage (GTDB taxonomy): Bacteria > Gemmatimonadota > Gemmatimonadetes > Gemmatimonadales > GWC2-71-9 > JBFHWR01. The sequence continues at coordinate 10,092 of JBFHWR010000024.1, forward strand.
TTCTGTTGCTGGGCGACTCGCACGCGTTTGGTTGGGGGGTTGCCATGGACGAAGCGTTTCCCCAAGTGCTGGAACACTCTCTCAATGCCGGACGCATCGGTGCCCCGATCTACGAAGTCATCAATTCCGGAACCATGGGGTTCGGTACCGGACACCAATACCAGTACTTGAACGGCCCAGGTCTACGTTTTGACCCGGATCTCGTGGTCTTGGCCGTTGATCTCGTACACGACGTGATTGCGAATAACCAGCGGTTTACCATCCAGGGCGGGAGACCGACCAGGAACGCCGTCCCGTGCGTGTTCGCCCGGTCTCGATCGATCACGTCGTTCATTCCGTTTGCCGCGAAACTGCGGGGTCACTCGCATGCGTTCCGATTCGCGGGCACGCACGGGGTTCGGGTGTTGCAGGGGCTCACAAACCGTGCAGAAGCCGTCAACGAACCGCCGGCGACGGCGCGCTTAGACCTGACGGTCACCCAAGGGATCGTCCAGTCTATGAAGGCCATTCTCGATTCGCTGGAAACGGATCTTGCGGTCGTGGTGCTGCCGGAATTCAGAGACCACGAGAAAGAGGATCTGCGCGACTTCGAAACGTTTCTCCGATTGCAGCAGATCGCGCACACGTCCCTGGGGGCAGAGCTAGGCGACGGCTTCTTCCCTTCGGAGCTGACGTTTCAGATCAGTCCGCATTTCAATCCCGCGGGTCACCGGCTATTGGCGGAAAAAATTCTTCTGTTTCTCGAGAATGCCGGCAAGATCTGAGTGCGATGCTTCTACGAAATGTTTTTCAAATGGTCGGCGAGCCGGATTGCGAGCGCGACGACGGTAAGCGCCGGATTGGCAAATCCAGCCGTTGGAAATACGGAGCCGTCCGCCACGTAGAGGTTTGAAACGGTGTGCGCCTTGCCGTGGGGATCGACCACGCCGGTCTTCGGGTCGTCGCTCATGCGTGCGGTACCCAAGTGGTGGTGTCCTCCGCGGACAGGACCAAAATCGCAATCGGCAGCGGCGAGCCACGGTTCCATCAGCAGGCGACCGATCCCCGCTTCCTCGAGTTCCTGTCCGAGAATGACCTGCGAGCGCCGCGCGGAGTCCTTGTCGAGCGCGCTCAGCCGCCAGTCCAACAGCACACGTGGTACGCCGAGCGGGTCACGGTTCCGCGACAAGGTTATTCGGCTTTCGGGATTGGGAGCAGCCTCGGATTGCGTGTAAACCTCGAGTTCCGATGGCCGTTTGATGAGTTCCTCGTGGGTTGCACGTAACACGACACCGGGATTCAGTACGACGTTCTTCAGCTGTCTGCCCAATCCGTCAGGCATCCGCCGGTGACGAAGCTGGCCGGCGATCTTTCTGAGAGATCGCATATTTGATACGATGAGCTTGAGCGATGTGTAGACCTCCGAATCGGAAGCGACACTCCGACTGACGGGGTTCAGATGGGCGCTGTAGTTGAGCAGTTCGCGCTCCCGTTGAACCCGCTCGGTGATCGTGAATGCGCATTTGATCCCTTGAGAGGGGCGGCGCAATTGGAGGCGGGCCCACGCGCCGGTGACGCCCCGATCGATTGCCGCTATCCGTCGCCGTCTCCGCGTGCGCTTTGCGAGCTGAATGCGACCCGTCACGACGTGCGGATGCTCCATGAAGAAGCGTCCCACGAGATCGTTCTGGTTGCCCAACCCCGCGGGCACGGCGCGGTGTGATATGAGCAGGAGTCTTGCGGTCTCGATCGCTCCGGCTGCGAGCACCACCGTGCGGGCGGTCACACGAAATTGGCTGCCCGTAAGGCATTTGACCGTCAGGCCGGTCACCGTACTGCCGACGTCATTCGTTTCTAACTCGACGACGTTGGCGTTCAGATAGACACGGATGTTCCGCGCGCTCTCCAGGTCCTTTCGGTACACGTGTCCGAATTTCGTAGGCGGGCTACCGTGCCACAGGATCGTGTCGATCGATCCGTCGAGCAGCGAGGGGTCGTACATCGGCGGGACTGCCCGTCCCCACTCGGCTGGGTCGAATCCGCGCGCCGGAAGTTCGCAGAGCCGGGACGCCCTCTCGTAGAACGGTTCCAAGTCCGACAGGTGGAGAGGCCACCCACTGTATGGGACCCACGGGCGCCGCTCGAAGTCGATCGGATCGAGACGCCGGCACCAGCCAGCCCAGCGGTTGGTCGATCCGCCGAACATGCGAAACCGGGTCTCGTCCAACTCGAAATAGGGGAGTCCGATGTTCTCGCCGCGGCACAGGGACTGCGTCGCTTCATCCGCGGTGAACCCACCCGCCTCCAGAACGCAGATGTCAAGCTTGGTTCCCGCCAGCTCGCGCGCCACGGTAATTCCCGCCGCGCCGGCACCGATGATACAGATGTCTGAATTGACGGTCGTACCCTCCGGCAAGCCGCGAGCGTCGCTGATCATGCGCAGATATCCAACCGAGGTTCCGAGTGTCGCTGCTCGACAGCGGCCGTGCCGTCGATCCAAGTCGTGAACCAGAGCTCCAGCATTAGGAGAGCCCATATTTCATGAGCGCGAATCCGCGTTCCATTATAGTGATCGGCCAGGAGGCGCTGCACCCGCTCTCGCCGAAACAGGCCACGCGTGTCAGCCGCGGATGAAAGCAGCACGTCGTGCACCATTTCGCCGAGTTGTGCGAGCGTGCCGCGCAACGGCATCGGGAATCCCCGCTTTGGACCGTAGAGCAGTTTTCGCGGCAACCGCGGCTCCATCGCCGATCGCAAGAGCGATTTCGTACGGATACCGGACATCTTTTGAGAAGCGGGCAGCGACGCCGCGAACGTCATGAACTCGTGATCCAGAAACGGCGATCGTCCTTCGAGTCCATGCGCCATCGCGGCAATGTCGATTCTGACCAGGAGATCGTCCGGCAGAAAGGTGTGGATGTCGGCCCACGCGGCACAGTCCTCGTGAGACGCGCCGTTGGCAAACCAGCCCTCGAGGAGTGCCACGGAACGCTGTGGCAGACAGTCCCGCATGGCGTCGCCGTAGAGTTCCTCCTTGAGGTCGTCGGAAAAATACGTCACCCAATTGCCGTACCGCTCCGCACGAGTTTGATCTGCGGAGCGCATGAACTGGCGGAGCTGAACCGGAAAACCTCTGACCGCGTTATCCAACGGGAGCCTGCGACCGAGTGCGGCAATCTGCTTTCGGATCGCCAAGGGAAGTCTGTCGAGCCATCCGCCGATGCGGGCGCCCGCATGGCGGCGGTAACCGAAAAAGCTTTCGTCGCCGCCGTCGCCATTCAGCGCGACCGTGACATGGCGCCGCGCAATCTCGGACAGATAATAGCTGGGGATCGCAACGGGGTCTGCAAATGGTTCTCCGTAATGCCAGACGATCTTCGGTAAGACATCGACGACCTGCGGGTCGACCACGAAGTCCGAATGATCGGTTCCGTACCGCTCCGCAACGAGCCGCGCGTCCGCCCGCTCGTCGACGCTGGCCTCGGTAAAGCCCACCGTGAACGTGCGGATCCGTCCGCTCGCGACTCGAGCCATGGACGCAACCACCGAAGCCGAGTCGACACCGCCCGAGAGAAACGCGCCGACCGGTACGTCGGAAACCAGACGAATTCGAACGGCCTCGTCCAGGCGTTCAACCAATTCCTCCTTCACGTCATCCACGTTCCTGACCGGCGTTCGAACCGGCCGGGGCAGGGACCAGTACTGCTGAGTGCGAGTGGAACCGTCCGCTTCGACCGTGAGATAGTGGGCGGGTTGCAGCTTGTAAATGCCCTTGAACGCTGTCAGGTCATTGGGGACGTAACGGAAACTCAGGTAGTGGTGGAGGGCCTCATAGTTTGGGACGCGCGGCATGTCCGGCCACGCCAGAATTGCCTTGATCTCCGAACCAAACAGGAGGCGATCGTCGAGCCAACCGTAGTAGAGCGGTTTCTTCCCGACGCGGTCACGCGCGAGCAGAAGTCGGCGGCGGGCGGCGTCCCACAGGCCGATGGCAAACATGCCGCGCAGGCGGTCGAGCACCGCAACTCCCCACTGACAGTACCCATTGAGGATCACTTCGGTGTCGCTTCGACTTCTGAATCGATGTCCGAGGCCGATCAGTTGGGAGCGCAGCTCCCGGAAGTTGTAGATCTCGCCGTTGAACACGATGTGAATATCTCCGGTCAGCGCGCTCATCGGCTGATGCGCCGCCGCCGTGAGATCGATTATCGCGAGTCGGGTGTGTCCAAGTCCCACGGTCTCGTCGGCCCACACACCACTCGCGTCCGGACCGCGGTGACGGAGGGTTCCCGCCATTGCTGTCAGGCGCTGTGCTAGATCGGCGTGATCTGGAAAGCCGAATCCCGACCAAACCCCAGTGATGCCGCACATGAGACCTATTATGCTGCATTTGAACGGAATTTCTGTGATGTATCATGCGTTGTCCGTAGGTCGTGGCGAGCCAACGGAACTCGAGGGCGGTGCCCGCGCCCCCTCCGGGGCCCGGCCGGCGGCACACGATCAATGTGTAAGGGACTTCTGGCTCACAACGCTAACGTCTGGGTTCGATTCGGAGAGCCGTCTGCTGTCGCAAAGCGTCCGGCGTGGTCACCATCCCGTTGGGGAATCGCACCGAGTCCACCACGAGCAAGGCCACGTTGCGGCAACTTCGCTCCTCCGAGATGATCGGGCTGTCTACGCCGGCGACTGCCGCCAACGTAGCCATCGCGCAGTACACCATGCTGTCTTCCGCCCAGTAGGCGATCCGGATCCGCTTGCTGTCTCCGACCGCGAGGCCGACGGAGTCGGTCACGGTGAGACTGTCCAGTTGCACCGTCCGAGGCGCACCGCGTTTCTCTGCGCTGTCGGCGGCGGCGCATCCGGCGAGCAGGACCAACATCCCGACGATCCATCTCATAGGTTCGACGCTCGGTGCCCGGTCTGTGATTCGTGAGTTGGTTTGGACGGTGGACAATATATGGCGTATCGTCTGCCCCGCTACCGTGTTCCTATTATAGTAGGGCGGCGGGCAGGCGGGCAGGCGGGCAGGCGGGCAGGCGGGCAGTTGGACAGGCGGACAGGCGGACAGGCGGTCGCGGTCTCAGTCGCAGGTAGACACGTCGAGTGGAAATCGAAAGCACGCTCGTAATCGTTTCCCGGAACCCGGAACAGGTTGCTGATGCGATCGCGCGTCTGCGAGAGATCGGCGGCTTTATGCTTCGACACCGGGAGCACCTCTTGCTCACCGATTCATATCTCGATCTTCCCGGAAGCGTACTCGGCAATGCGCGCTTGGGTCTCAGACTCAGACGCGTTAGCGGGGCGGCCGGTGCAGGTGCGCAGTGGCTCCTCACCTTGAAAGGCCCGACTCGCGAACTGGATGGCGCCCGGGCGCGCGAGGAAATCGAGCATCCCTGGTCGGCTGAGGCACTCGCCACCGTAGTTGGGCACATTCAACGGTCCGGGGTCTCGATGACCTGGGACGGCGATCCCACGAACCGAGAGCCAGCGGATGTTTTGGCAGAGATCGGACTGCGTACGACGCAGCTGCGCGACGTTTACCGCCGGCCGCGCGACGTGTTGCGCGGTTCCTCGAGCCCCACGCTCGCCGAGCTCGTGATCGACTCAGTTTGTTATCGGCTGCCCACTCGGGAGATCAGGCATCACGAAGTTGAGGTGGAAGTCAAGGCTCCCGATGGTGACGGCGCCATGCGGCAGGTGACGAGAGCGCTTGTGGATGAATTCGGTCCCGCAGTGAAGCTGTGGCGTAGCGGCAAGTTCGTGACGGGGAGAGCGGTTGAGCAACTGCTCCGGCTCGGCCGGCTCGACCATCTCATCGATCCCAACGGGTGTCTCGAGCCGGAAGCCTACCAGGTGATAGAAGACTGGCTCAGCGTTGCATAGCCTCCGACAATGTGCTCGGCGGGCTTCGCAGGGTTGCCGCCGCGCCAAACGGCAGGGCAACCAGTGCCATGATCGCAGCCGTGAGCGTGCCCAATACGACGGCGATGCCAAAGCGTTGCGTTGGTGGGAACGTCGAGAGGCTGAAGATGCCGAACCCGAGGCAGATGATGAGCGTCGCGGAAATCACCGGTCGCCAGAGCTGCTGCCGCGCGCTCATCCACTCATTCCACGTTGGAATCTTCCCCCCTGCCAGGCGCCGAGCACGCACCACGAGGTGGATCATCGAATCGACACCCATTGCGAGCGCCACGTTTGCGGCAGGAGACGAGACGATGTCGATCGCCGCGCCCGCGTGGCCCATCATGCCCAGCACGAACAGTGGAATGGCTGACAGACAGAGTACCATTGCCAGGGCGATCCGTCTGGCCCGTGACACGATGAATGCAATGATCACGAACAGCCCAATGAGACCGCCAAGTCCGAGCTTCAAGCTCGATGCAATCAGTCTGCCCAGTTGGGCTTGCAGCTCGAATTGCCCGCCGACGAGGGCAACGTCCAACCCGCTGTTCCGCGCGTAATCCTCGAGCCGCCTGACCGCGGCCTCCCGGCTCTCGGTCCTGCCGGACTCCCGCATCCGGATGAAGAACAGGCCCTGCTGCCGGTCGGCGGTCACGAAACTCAGCGCGACCCGATTGAACATGGGACTGGCAAGCACGTCCAGCAGTTGGCTCCAGTTGAGAAACCCGGCAAACGGCGTGTTTTTGGCATGCGCCAGGAGGATCACGGGAGAGAGTGTTACTCCGACAGCCGTATCTGCCTCGAGCATCTCTTGCAAGGCCCACATCTTTTGGTTTGCGTCATCCGTATCGAGGCGCTCCCCCGCGGCATCCGCCACCACGACAAACAGCGGACTGCTGCCACCGTCGCGGTCGATGACCTCCAGGCCATCCCTGATTTCGGTTCCTCGCGCAAAGTACGAGAGCAGGCTCGGATCGGTGGTGATTCGTGGAACGCCAAGTGCGGCCAGCAGGACCACTGCGGCGAGCACGGCAAGCCATCGCCTGGGATGATGCGTCGGAAAGTGTCTTGCGATGAGCCCGCTATCGGTGCCGTCACCTCCCCCGAACGTCACGGGCATGGCGCGAAGGAACGCGGGGAATACGGTGTATGCCACGGTCAGCGCAGTGAGTGTGCCGATTGCCCCCGCAATGCCCAGCTCCCGCAGCGGCTTTGCGGATGCGAGCTGGAGGCTCAGAAAGCCCAGCAACGTGGTCACCATGCACCAAAACGACGACCACAACGTCATGCGGACGGCGCGGGCGGCTGGATCATCTGACGTGGCACGGTTCCCGGTTGCGGCGTGGCGCCAATTCGCGGCCAAGAAGACCGTGTGCGACAGCGTGAGAACAAAGACAATCACCGCGATGTTGGCGGTCAGCAGACCGATTGAAACGCCGAGCAATTGAATGATGATCAGCGTGGTGCTGCAGGCGAGAACGCATGCTGCGAGCATGCCGCTCAGGATTTGCCACCGGCGATACACGAGCCCCACGAGGACACCGAACACCAGAAAGGCTGAGACGCTGAACACGAGGAGATCGCGCAAGAGGTGCCGCCGAATCAGCTCGATGACATACGACACGCCGGATGTCTCGACGTGAATCGGCGATTGCTCGAACTCCGCCACGACTGCTTCGAGCCGCGGAACCAAGACCTCAGGATCGGTCGTGTCGGTTTGTACGATGATGTTGGTGGCGTTCGCATCCGGCGTAAGCAACAGGCGCTGCCACAACGGGCTGCGTGCCGCGTCGTCCGTGGCAATACTGTTGACGTCGACCACGCCCGTCGTGTTGCTCAGGGCATCCGACAAGCCCCGAATTGCCGAACGGTACGCCTCGGACGTAATGTCCCGTGCCCGCGCCTGCCCCTCCACGCGCATGATGATTTGCGGCGGTGTGGGAAAGCGATTGCTAATGACCTGGGTGGCGCGTAACTGGGGGTCGTCGGATGAAAAGAAAAAGTCTGGCTCTACGCGGGGTGAGAGATCCACCCAGACGAAAACAATGACAACGCTGGCGACGGTGAGGGCGGCGGCTGTGATTGCCGCTGGTGCACGGCTTCGAGGGACGGTCTCGTCTTCCATGGGACGGAATCACGATGAAGAAGGTGGTGGGGTACCGCGGTATTCATTGAACGGCAAGCGCGCGTCCGCCTGCTCGCGGACGCAAGATAACGCTTTTCGGGAACTCGGGGGAGGAGACTGAAGATGACACCACCGGAACTCGGGCCGTCGCCGAGCCCCGGTGGGGAAACGATGCTCAGGCGCTGATCGTCCAGACGTGCGACTGGCTTTCCTCGGCCTTGCTCTCGTCCTGATCTTCCGTCTGCTCGGCGTCCTTGTCCTTGCGATTGGATGGGGGCATGTCGGGCTTCGCCATCCGAATATGCCCGTTCACCTTTCCACCCTCCTGCACAACAATCTGCGGCGTCACGATATCGCCATCGATGAGTGAGTCGGTCTGAACCTCCACGCGTTCCTGCGCGTAGATGCCGCCGTAGACTTTTCCACCGACAACCGCTTGACGCGTGTGAACGTCTCCTCTCACGACACCGCTGTCGGACACCAGGACTTGGCCGACGCTCCGAACGCTGCCTTCCACCTGGCCCTCGATGCGAACGATGCCGTCTGCCTCCAATTCACCCGTGATCCGCATGCCTTCGCCGACAATGGACAGGTTTGCGTCCGACCCGTCACGCGAGTGCTTTGCAGTCCGGTCGTTGCCGTTTCCGGCCCGGGAAAACATTGCCATCAGTTCGAATTCCTCCGCTCGGATGTCCGGAATCGTGGGCACGCGACGCCGTCTGCGTAACGTGCCGAGGTGCTAACCTACGCCAGCCGTGGACCGAAGCCCGTGACCTGTGTCACCGTGGTTCCCCCGTTCCCCCCAGCGTATCACTTCATCGGTCGGATCGCGAAATCAGACGACGTCCTGCTCATTCGAGCACTGTCTGCGCGATCCCCGAGGTCGCGAACCAATTGATCGACGTCGAGCCGATGCCGCCGCAGCATGGTCGTGACCTCCGCCAAGATCCTCGGTGGGACTTCCCGGGTCCCCCGCTGATACCGTGAGAGCGAAGCCGGTGTCACCTGAAGCTGGCGGGCCACGCTGCTCATCGAGATGGGTAGAAGCGCAATCGCACGCTGGAACAGTCGCTGTCGACGAGCCGCTTCTCTGTTAAGTTTTGTAACCATTATGACACATATAGCGTACCATATGACTATTATACTTCACATGAAGCTTCTGCTGACTGTCCACCCCTTCTCGTCCGCCGTGTCTCCTACCTCCACGTGATTCCTGGGGGGGTGGTAATAAACAGGTCCAACCCGGACTCCGCTAGAGGAGGCGGTGAAAACGGCTGGAACGCGTGGCGCGACCGGTGCCCGAAACCCGGGCCGGCGCGCGCCCGTACCGGAGTGTGGAGGAGGGGATCGCTTAGATGGAAACGCTGTTGAAGTGGGTCCGCGACATCATTCGAATAGGGGTGTTCACGTTCCTCAGCAGGCTTGGGTGGAGAGCGCTGCTCGGTCTCCTCGTGCTCTTCATTGCGCTCGTTGTTCTCGTCGCTCTCATCGTCGTTTTACTGTTGCAACTCGTGTTCTGACGCGCACGGGTCGCAAGCGTG